>JACCVN010000115.1 GCA_013698165.1 Parachlamydiaceae bacterium
GCAGGTATGATGTTGATCATCTAATGTCCGACTGTTAGTCCTGATCCTTGTTCTTTTTCTGTAGTCAAGGGCCTCTTGTTTTTGGTATCATTCACACTTTCGAAATGATACGTTGAATTTTTTGAATTTCGTTACTGAAAGAGATCTCGATGAATATTAGAACACATTGCATTAATAGCAATCCATGGCGTATCGGAAGTTTTCTTGGAGCATTTTTAGCCATTATAGCTATTTTTCTTATCGTTCCAGTATTTGAAAAAAATTTCTACACTCATTTACTTCTTCAATGCAGTTTTATTTTATTGGTTATATCTTCTGTTTACGCAATCGATGATCAACGATCAATTATGATAATAGGCCTTTTTTTTCTGATCCCATTTATCTATTTTGATTCATTAAGCTTTCACTATAATTCTTTGCTCTACATGATTATTGGATATGGATTTTCTTTGGCTTTTACGTTACTTGCAATTGTCATCTTAATGAGAAAAATCTTACATGCCGCCCTTGTGAATGCCGATCTTATCTTCGGAGCATTAATGGTGTATTTTCTATCAGGGATACTATGGGCAAAGTTTTATTTCATCGAGAATATGATGACTCCAGGTAGTTTTAATGGAGCAGGTATATTGAATTTTGATAGCACCACCTTACATAATGCTTATGAACAACAATTCAACTTTTTATACTACAGTTTCGCCACCTTAGCCACCTTGGGTATGGGCGACATTACCCCCTTAAGCCATCTAGCAAAATCTCTCACTGCTATGGAGGCAATGTTCGGCCAGTTATTTGTTGCCATAATCATCGCCAAATTAGTTAGCGTTTGGTGGCATGTTTCTGACAAGAAAGATGAACTTCACTAGTCTACATTTTTAGAATGGTTTAAATTTTTTATTTTCTTGGATTGCTTTATCATCCCGACGACTATAAATGCACTCAAATTTGGGGTCAGGCTTGGGGCTGAAACGAACGGCCAATTTCTGCGGAAAACCTATCAATAACATTCCAATTCAGATCATAGCTGGTGCTTCGACCTTTGCTTGGGTTTTGAATGATGACTTTTTTCTCAACCAGATCTATGATTTCGCGAAAAGCCGTCGCTCGGCTCACTTTTGCAATTGACGAATATTTACGAGTCGTTAATCCCCCATCAAATTTATCTTTACCAGCATTCAATAGGACATTCAACACCTTCCGTTGTCGTTCGCCCAGTGCGGTCTGACTGAAATATTTCCAAAAAGAAGCTTTAGCAAGCACTTTCGCAATCAGGTCCGAAGAACTTTCCAGCGATCGAGTATAGCTTGCCAAAAACCATACAAGCCAAGCTGTTATATTCATATCTCCCCGTTGGCATTGCTCCAAAATATCGTAGTACTCTTTTTTCTCTTTCATGATTTGTGAAGAGAGGCTATAAAACCGGGTAGCGATTTTTTCATCCTGAGCTAAAGCCATATCAGTCAATGCGCGAGCTATACGTCCATTACCATCTTCAAAAGGGTGAACAGTTACAAAGTAGAAGTGAGCTAAACCTGCTCGTAAAAGACCGTCTATTCTATCCAGACTAGTTTTCCACCAAGTGAGAAACTGATTCATTTCGTTTTCTATACAAGAGCTTGGCACGGCTTCAAAATGAAGAATCTCCTTTCCCATTGCTCCCGAAACCACTTGCATAGGGTCTTCTCCACTGCGCCACACCCCTACTTGAATGCGCAACAGACCTGAATAACCAGTGGGAAATAATGCAGCCTGCCAAGATCTGAGTCTTTCCGCTGTAAGAGGTTGATCATATTTTTTTGTGGTGTCGATCAGAATATTGACAAGACCATCAATCGATCGACTCGCCTGTGGCAGCCCAAAGTTTGGAAGCCCTAAATGCTTCGCGACTGACGACCTAACTAAATCTCGATTTAAATAGTCCCCTTCGATTTCAGACGTCTTGATAACTTCCTCAATCAAAATATCGGCGCCAGCTTCTTGGCCAAGCTCAAACCCTAATCCCTTCGTTCTAGCTAAAAGTTTCCCCTGCTCCAGACGGGCCTTGCTGAGAAAAGGGAGCAGAGCCTCTGCTTCCCAAAAAAAATCAGGCCAGCCGGGCCGTTGCCAAATCCACCTCATTAATCACCTCACGTATTGAAGCGATTGTAACACATAATCGCCTCATCGGTACATATATAATAGTTAAAACATTATAATCGCCTCAAATTTTGAAGCGATTACGCTAGGTAATCGCTTCAAAGCTCAACAGCTCAACAGCTCAACAGCTCAACAGCTCAAGATTGGGTATGAAATTGATAAATTTAGCTAAACAAAAATCGATCCCAAACGGACAAATGCATTTTATCAACCTTATCAAAAGTTTGCTGAGTTATTTAACGAACACAAAAAAATATTATACCAGGCAGCTTATGCTTACGACAATCCTTATATCCATGACTTATCCCCGTCGATCCAATCATTATTCGGGGAAAGTTGTAAGACATCTTTTTCAAATCATTTAATATCGATCTCTATAAAACATTTTCTTTCAAAAGATTCAAGTCTCTGTACACTTTGGCTTAACGTCAACTAATATGGCGGTTAGACAGCAGCACTTGGAACAGCGTCTACATCATGTTCTGTAACCACAAAAAACCTAATCTCTTCATCTTGAATATCAACATCTTTGAACTTTCCTCTTTCAAGATTAATCAACTATGTTACATAATCGTTTTTCAGCATTTTTTCGCCTTCTACTGTCTTTGTAACCAATAGAATGTGACAAGTGCTATTTTTATTTAAACTTTTTATGCTAAAAATTTTATTCACCTCGCAAATCTCCGAAGAGCTGTACCAAAAAATAATCGTAGTGAAAAATAACAAAGCTCTACAGTAGAATTTTATTTAAAATAAGGGATCTTTATTTTTATGAATGTTAGTAACAATGTTTTAGTCCCCTGTCATTCCTCTTTAAATCAATGGTTTCACGATGCTTTGACATACGACGCATTGAAAAAACGTGTGCTGGCAGGAGAATTAAAATCCCTCTCTACCCAGGATAGCGCTTTTGTTCTGGCATTTGTAGCGAAACAAGGATGGATCTGCCTTGCCGTGCAAAATGATGATAAGCCATTTGTCCAGGCGTTGGCAGAGGCCGGAGCTGATCTCAGCGCTGTAGATGATGAGGGAAATTCGATTTTAGTCAATGCCAAAACTGCCGACATGTTCCGCTGGCTGCATGAGAAAGGTGCCAAATTTATCCATGCAAATAATGTTTCCATGCTTCAATTTGTATTCGATCATAGCCAGCGCCTATTCAGTATAGAGACGGAGTGGAAGAATTTACTAGTAGAAATCATGCCTTCAGCCACTTTGGAGGATTTTTGTGCTCTTGATAAAAAACAGTTGATAAATTTAATGGGAATGGCCAAAGATAACGAAGTGATTTAAAAGGTTCTCTTAGACATTGCTGAAAGGATCATCAAAGAAAAACCAAGTGAAGTCCTTCCTATCGCAAAAAAATTACTGGCAAGCTATGACGTCCCAAAATTTATGTTGGGCCTAATCGAACTCATCAAAATGGGCGTCGTGACAGATCCTTTTATCGAACAAATTGTAACCGACTCAAATATTTTATTCTGGAACACGAAAAATACCGAATTTTTCAACGCGCTTAGTCAAAGCTGGACACCAACGGGAGACTTGCTGACTTTGACACAGCTGTGCGGGGATTTGCGGCTAGGAGTCTTTATAAAAGGTATCTTGAATACGACCACTTTGAATGAGACCGCTAGGCTCTACTCTCATCTCAGAGATTTTTCGGGAATGAACGGCCTCCATAAGTTGATAAAAAAACGCCTTCTATGCCATGTCCTCCAGATGAAAGCCAAATGCAACAGCACGATCTGGATTGCTATGACAAAGCAAGTTTTTGGACAGGATGAATTGTTGCAAATGAAAGAGTTAGGGTTTGATCCCCATTGGATCGACCCTGAAAATGGCCAAACATTTCTTTTTACAAAATCGGCTTGGATGCTGAAATATGATAAGGGAAAAAATGATATAGGGTTCGATCTTAACCACATCGATAAGCATGGAGATAATGCTTTAGAACA
>JACCVN010000126.1 GCA_013698165.1 Parachlamydiaceae bacterium
ACAATCCGCTTTTAATAAGATACGAGCCCTATCCAGTTTTTCTTTACTGGCTCTTCCTACCTTGAGTAGTTGAAAAAGTATTTCTCTTTCATCGGTTGATAGTTTTACAACGTATTTCTGAGTCATATGATCTCCTCTTTAAAAAATAAAGAGAATACCTATGAAAATATTTTCTATCAATTCAAATGACATGTTGTACTAGTACACTGTAAGGTTAAAAAAACTCATAACCCTGCCAAAGGTTCTTCTCTTTTAAATGCAAATTTAGGATTTAAAAAATTTGGGTAATGATAAGGCTTATGCCAGTGGCTTTATGCTGCCGCCGCATTCGCGGCTTAGGACAAAGAAAGTTGCTGCGATCGCTGCAGTCAACATTAACGTTTGGGGAGAGAATGAGCTTGATCGTAAAAGCTTTGGCGTTGCTCAAATTCTCAGATTCAGCCATGTCGAGTATATGACTTAAACTTTGAATGGATTACAAAAAAGATGGATTATTTTTTTGATAATTGTTATCGTCGTCCTTAAACTTGGTCAGGATAAATGCCTAAAAAAACGTCGCATATCAAACTTCCTTCTAGCATGCTCCATCCGCGGCGCTGTCTCTGTTGTCGAAACTGAATTTTGCCTTATTCGGCTATGTCGATTATATTCATTACATTTTATTGACTTCAACAAATTAAGGGACAGAGATGTGCTCAGATCATCAAACAAATAAAAGAAATTTCAATTCACCGGTTTTCTATCTAATAGCTATTGTACTGGGAATCATGACCGGGTTTTCCGATATTGTCCCCTTGCAAAACTTTGGCTTGATGATATCCGAGATTTTTATAAAAGTCTTTAAATGCATCAGCCTGCCCATCATTGCACTTTCAATCATCGTAACCCTCTGTAATTATAGCGCCGATGGAGCGATGCGCACAATTTGGCGTCGCACAATCACGTATACGCTGACAACCACAGTTATAGCTGCTGCTGTGAGCTGCGCCCTCTACTTACTGATCAGTCCCTCTAATGTGAATATCATCTCTGAAACTGCTGAAGTTCCTGTTTCAACTCATGGGGGATATTTTCAACATCTTATCAACTTGATCCCATCCAATATATTTTCCCCATTTTTGGAACATCAAGTGCTTGGCGTCCTTCTTGTCGGCATGGTGATCGGCTTTGCTATTCGTTACATCCATGATGATGATGCCAGAAAGACAATCGCCAACTTTTTTAAGGGGGCCCATGGCATCTTTTTAGTCATTACTACATGGGTTGTGGCAATCATTCCAATAGGGCTTTATGGGTTTATTACCGCAACAGTTATCCAACTACGTGAAGGGATGGAGATTAAAGGAATCGGCGAATATTTAAGCATAGTTGTTTTGGCAAATGTCGTGCAGGGCTTTATTGTTCTTCCTTTATGGTTGAGAATGCACAAAATTAAACCCTTTCAAGCGATGCGTGGAATGCTTCCTGCACTTTCAATCGCCTTTTTTTCAAAATCATCAGCCGGAACACTGCCAATGACGATGGAAACAGCTGAAAGAAATCTGGGCGTCAGCCCAAGGACTAGCCGTTTTGTGCTCCCTTTATGCACCAGCATTAATATGAATGGATGCGCCGCCTTTATATTCACGACCGTGATCTATCTAATGCAAAACTATGGCATGGATACCTCTATTGGGACGATGTTCACCTGGATCTTTATCGCGACTATCGCAGCAATCGGCAATGCAGGAGTCCCTATGGGATGCTTCTTCCTCAGCGCAAGCCTACTGGCAAGCATGAACGTTCCAATCACTCTGCTGGGAATAATTCTGCCTTTTTACAGCATTATTGACATGATTGAAACATCACTTAACGTATGGTCTGATGCTTGCGTTGCCAAAATCGTGGATGTACAGGCCCAACAAGATGCCGAGATTGCGATGGCGACTTTGACAGCGACTATCACACACCCAAAGCAGCCACAAAGCCAGATTAGCATCCACAATGTATAGACAGACACAGTACGCATTCGCATTTACAAAGCAATCCACATGGATTAACATACCCACAACGCATCCACAAGGAAGAACAAGGAACAGCAGACAGGATAAGCAGGATCGCAAGCGGCAGGATAGGCAGGATATTTTTTTTTCAATTTTTAAGATATTTCAAAACTTGAATCGATAATTTTCAACATATTTAAATTTTGTAATATCTTTTTTTTAATTTAATTAATATCACAACCGTTCTAAACATCCTGTAGTAGTGCAATGCCAATACTGACCCATCTTGCGTTTTAATTTAAAGTTTTGCTCTAAATTCAGCATAATCCAGGCAAGATAGGATCGCCTTTAAGAAAAATCGAATTACCTCAACTTTTTGACTAGTTACTCAAAGGACCCAACAATGTCTCATATAAATAAAATTCTCGTGATAGGAGCTGGTATTGCCGGACCTGCAGTTTGTTATTGGTTAAAGAGATTTGGCTTTTCTCCTACTCTTATTGAAAAGTTTCCCGATCTACGAAAAGGAGGGCAAGCACTAGATCTTCGGGGCGTTGCGATCGACCTCATTAAAAGAATGGATATTTATGAGAAAATATACAACCTACGCACCCAACTAGAGATAGGACGCTATGTGGACGCCGAAGGCAATACCCTGCATGAAGAAAAAGGTGAAAGATTTGGCTTTAGGGAAGGTGAAGATGTTGAAATTATCCGCGGTGATTTAATCGAAATTTTGATGGGTGCCATTGAGGGTGTCCCCTGTTATTTTAATCAACTGATTGACAGCATTAAACAAAATGAGGATGGCGTAAGAGTATATTTCAAAGATGGCAGGAACGAGCTTTATGACTTGGTAATTGGCGCCGATGGCATACACTCGGCAACGAGACGTATGGTTTTTGATGAAGACGAATATAAATTTGTTAATCTTGGTGGGTACTTCAGCATATTTAGCATTCCGAATTATCTCAATTTGAGTAACACCGAAGTGTTGTGTGAGGCCAATCAAAAGCTGGCATCTATCGCTAGCCACAAGAATTCCAAGATGGCTCAAGTTGCATTTATGTTCCGTTCGCAGCATGCCGTGAACAATATTCGCGGTGAAAACAATCAGAAACAATTCCTGCGCGATACTTATCAAGACTTTAGTTGGGAAGTGCCAAAAATGCTTGAGCTGATGTCAAAGAGTGATGATTTTTATTTTGATTCAGTCGCACAAGTGAAAATGGAATCGTGGACTAAAGGGCGGGTTGCTTTGTTGGGTGATGCAGGTTACTGTGCATCTCCACTATCTGGTCAAGGCAACAATCTGGCATTGGTTGGCGCTTTTATTTTTGCGGGAGAACTAAAAAAAGCAGAAGGAAATTATAATCGCGCATTTAATCGTTATAATGAATTATTACGTCCATTCGTTGAAGCCAATCAAAAATTAGGAGCCTGGGTTAGCGAATCGTTTCTTGTCCAAGATGAAGTTTCTAAAGAGGTTGCAGAAGAACGATCAGATATGATTCTGCAAGAGGTGCGAATTGTATCGAATGCGATTTCTTTGCCAGATTATGAGTGAGACAGGTTTTTTCGCTTTTTAAGCCTTGGCGAATTTTTCAATATATAACCATCTTTTTTTTTCTTCAAGCCGCTTTCCCTTAAAAGTTTTTGGTCAGAAAAGTAAAGTAAGCTATGGCAATTATATACTGCCCTTAGCTCAATCTGAGAATTTGGGCAGTATATGTTCAAGAATGTGCTATACACCTATTCACGACCAGTTATCGAATATTTTCAAATATCAATATCTGTCAGGTGCAATCTCAAAGGGCGAGCATATTGTTTAAATCACATTACAAGTTAAATAAATTTTAAAAAGCTGCCTTCACAATGATCTAGAAGGCAGCTTCTTTAAAAACCTTTATTGATTCCCTATATGGAGAGAAAAATAGCTATTTTCTTCCTGAAGTTTCTAATTTATTAACTTTAACATTGATTATCGCATATGGGTCGATTGTATGAACTTCTTCGATAAGTTTACTCAATAATTGCTCATTTTCCACAAAACCATCCACAGAAATTTTTCTTTTGTTAGTTTGTAGGATAATGAATTCATATTTATCTTTAGACAAGCCTGTTAAGTTACTTCGAATAGCCTGGTTTATAGCCATATCCTCTTCAGTATGTGACTCATCACGCAGGTTATTTCCTAAATTAGACGTATTTTTAGATTTTGAGTAATTATTGCGATTTTTATTTTCACTTTCAGATATTTTAACATTGATTTTGGCATCAGGATACATTTTTCTTATTTCATTGACTAATTTAGTTCTTGCATCTTCCGTCTCTACATATCCCTCGATAGCAAGATTTCCGTTCGAGGTAGATAAGAAAATATTCTGATAATCGTCGGTAAACCACCCCGTGATGGTATCTCGTACTCTATAATTAATTTCCTTATCTCTTTCTGTTGATGCACTATCTTGAGAGTATTCTTGCTTCGATCTGCCATCAAAATTAACATCTCTTTGTGTATTCGCCCTTTGCTCTTTTGAATCTATATTTTCAGATACCTTTACATCAAAATTTGCATCAGGATATATTTTTCTTATTTCATCAACTAATTTAGTTTTTGCTTTTTCCTTCTCTACATAACCCTTAATAGTAAGCTTGCCGTGGGATGTATTCAAGAAAATATACTTGTAGTCATCCGTAAACCACCCAGTAATAGCATCTCGAACCTTTTTATTAATTTCCTTATCTCTTTCTGTTGATGCACTATCTTGAGGGTGTTCTTGCTTCGACTTGCCATCAAAATTAACATCTCTTTTTGTATTCGCATTTTGTTCTTTTGAATCTATATTTCCAGATACCTTTACATCAAAATTTGCATCAGGATATATTTTTCTTATTTCATCAACTAATTTAGTTTTTGCTTTTTCCGTCTCTACATAACCCTTAATAGCAAGCTTGCCGTGGGATGTATTTAAGAAAATATATTTGTAGTCATCCGTAAACCACCCAGTAATGGCATCTCGAACTTTTTTATTAATTTCCTTATCCCTTTCTGTTGATGCACTATCTTGAGGGTAACCCTGTTTTGCCTTGTCATCAGAAATATCATTACTTCTTGTATTTGACTTTTGGTCTTTTGCATCTATATTTTCAGAAACTTTTACATTAACATTTGCATCAGGGTACATTTTCCTTATCTCATCAACTAACTTAGTTTTTGCTTTCTCAGACTCAACATAACCGTTGATAGCAAGTTTCCCGTGGGATGTATTTAAGAAAATATTCTTATAGTCATCAGTAAACCACCCAGTAATGGCATCACGAACTTTTTTATTTATTTCCCTATCACCTTGTGTTGATGCACTATCTTGAGGGTAATCTTGTTTTGCCTTGTCATCAGAAATAACATTACTTCTTGTATTTGCCTTTTGGTCTTTTGCATCTATATTTCCAGAAGAAACTTTAACATCAAAATTTGCATCAGGATACATTTTCCTTATCTCATCAACTAATTTAGTTTTTGCTTTCTCAGACTCAACATAACCGTTGATAGCAAGCTTGCCGTGGGATGTATTTAAGAAAATATACTTATAGTCATCAGTAAACCAACCGGTAATGGCGTCGCGAACTTTTTTATTTATTACCCTATCACCTTCTGTTGATGCACTATCTTGAGGGTAATCGTGTTTTGCCTTGTCATCAGAAATAACATTATTTCTTGTATTTGCCTTTTGGTCTCTTGCATCTATATTTTCAGACACTTTAACATCAAAATTTGCATTTGGATAGATTTTCTTAATTTCATCAATCAGCTTTGTTTTAGCATCTTCATCTTTAACTTTACCTTTCACAAGAATTTTCCCATCTGTAGTTTCTAAAGTTACATGCTTATAACTATCACTAAACCAACCAGTGATTGTTTCACGGATTTTTTTATTGATTACCTTGTCAGATTCAGTATTAGCGCTATCTTGTGGGTAATTTGGATCTTCACTTCTATTTTTACCTTCACCTTCTTCTTTGTCCTTTAATACGTTATCTTTTCTTTCAATAACTTTAATGTCTAAAGATGCCTGAGGATACATTTTCAAAATCTCATTATTTAATTTCTTTTTCGAGTTTATATTTTCAACATAACCTGAAACCTTTATTATTCCGTTTGATGAATGTAAAATTATAAACTTATAATCTTCTGTAGATATCTTATCTAACTCATCACGAATTTTTTTATTAATTTTTTTATCTTCATCATTCTCCGCCTTATCTAATGGGTACTTTTCATTATCAGTATTTGCTTGTGTTGAGATATTTTCTTTTGAGTAAGTCTCATCTTTACCATCTTTAATATTAAACTTTGCATTTGGGTATATTTTTGTTATTCCATCAATTAGCTTTTTACTTGCCTTTTCACTTTTAACATAGCCTTCTACAGTTACTTTGCCATTCTCTGTTTGAATATAAATATTTTTATAATCATCCGTAAACCAGCCAGTTATGGTTTTACGTATATTATTATTAATTATCTGATCCTGCTCAGTAGCCGCTCGATCTTGAGGATTCTTTTGATAGGCATTATCCATAACTTTAACATTAAATTCAGAATTTGGATAAATTTTTAAAATTACATCCATTAATTTTTTTCTTGCTTTTTCATCATCAACATATCCTTCAACAGACGTTTTATTATTAGTTGTTTTTAATAGAACATGCTTATAGTCGTCTGTAAGCCGACCGGTGATAGCTTGTCGAATATTGCTGTTAATTTGCATATCTTCTTCTGTTGATGCTAAATCTTTTGGATAATTTTTATTTCCATTGAAAACTTTAACATTGATAATCGCACTAGGATATA
>JACCVN010000139.1 GCA_013698165.1 Parachlamydiaceae bacterium
CCTAAAAAAGCCGCTGAAATTTGGTTCAGCCTATTAAAGGAGGGGACATTTGCTAAAAATCATCTTCCAAATATGCAGATTGATTTAATAAACTCTTTGATAGTTAATCTTTTTAGCCTGAAAAATGACCTCGCAAACGATCTTGCGAATAAATTGATTGTCCATTTGATCAGTTTTAAACTGCAAGATTCCCAGAAGTCAAAACTATTACTGATCATCGAAAATAATATTAGGAACTTCTCTAAACAAGGGCTAAACGCAAGTTTTCACGAACTTAAATATAAATGGGGCTCGCAATTTACCGAAGAGTCAAAGTTAAATTTAAGAAAAGCATATCTTGAGACCTCGATAGCCCGTGAGAATTATGATCTGGCAATTGAAATTTTGACTCTCCTTCAAAAACAGGCAGATGAAGGATATGTTAAAAATGCTTTTGAAACTCTCATCGACAAGCTTTTTCAATTCAATAATGTTAACAATATCGATGATTCAAGATTAAAGAAATGTTTTCGACTGCTTAAAGACATCGAATTGAAATGCTTGCATCTTGTTAGATATGATTGTGGTCTACAGTGGTTGTCAGCAGTGAATATAAATAGTGGTGCATTCAATGATGAACGTGTCTATCTATTGAAAATGGCTCTTCACGAGTTAGAAAAAGGCTCCTTAGCTGAAGATGAGATTATTAAAATCTCGGGTCATCTATTGAAATACCTTAAAGCCATTGAGATCACCGCTCAAGGAATCCCAAACGAATTTAAAAATTTGATCATCTCATGTCATCCATTAATAGCTCAAAAATTGCAGAATGATACATGTGTAGAAAAATTTTATGAATACCTTACCGCATTAAATCATCTCCAAATTTCATTAAAAATTTCTAATATTGTATTGTCACAGTCTATTTGGATCACTGCCGCATATCTCAAGAAATATCTGAATGATTCCAATAAACTACAAGATGTTCACAAGCTTTTGATCGCTTCTCTTCACCCATCAACTTCTATAAAGATTGACCGCAATATCACGGCTGACCTTGCTTCAGCTCTTTTATCTCACAAACTTCCCCATCTGGCGATGAAGTGGATTAGTTATTTGCTTACCGAAACCGCTTCCATAACTTCCTCTGAACTTGATCTAAGCCTGCCCCTTACCGAGTGGAGTAAATCTTTCATTGAACAAAACGAACTGCAGCTTTGCCTGACAACTTTAAAAGCTCTTAAAGATTTAAAATGTCAACCTGCTGCGTCAGCAGAACTCTACATGAATGTTTCAAGAGCTTTTCTGGAAAAGGACATTGCACTCTCAGTACAACTGCTACTAGACAATTGGGATCTCATTCAAACAAACTGCATTTCCAAGGATGACTTTGAAGAATTTATAAAAGAAGTAATAAGGAAAATCTTTAGCACCCATCAGGAAATCGATGTCCTTTCCCTATTCTCGGCATTGATGATCAACTACAAAACTAAAGAATTAAGCTTCTTGCTAGAACAGTTCAAAAACTCCTGTGATTACGTTGAGGCGCACTTAAAAGGCTTAAATGTAAAAAAACTTTCTGTATCTCCCTACGAATTCATAGAGTCGACTTTTTTTAAAACATTAACGCAAGTTCCATTGCCCGTAGCAATTGTGTATAAATGCATATTAATTCAAATTTTACTTGAATGTCAGGAAAGAGAATTGGTCTCTTCAGGGATAATTCAACTTAATATTCTTTTGGATGAAGTCTTAAGTCTTGATATTATTCCTAATCAGCAAGGGTTTCTATTGATGACCCGAAATGCAATCAAAAATTGGTTTTTAATTTTGAAAGATTCTCAGATGACATCTTCTGAATTGATCGAAATGGAAGGCTTGTTGCTGCATTATTCAATACTTATTGATTTAAAATTTGCAGATAATATTCCTGAATTAGAAAAAGAAATGACTATACTCCTCCTTCAAATCTCCTTATATCATAGTACTGAAAGAGTAGTAAAGACGATTGAAGTTTTTATGCTTAGAGTCAATAAGTATGGCAATGATTCAGAGTGGATGGAGAAATGCACATCCATAATCATTGATTCCATTATGAAGGTTTCAATAAAGTCAAAAAATTATTTAAATTTTCTTAACTGGTTTAGAGAGGTCGAATTATGTGTTAGAGAAATTAATCCAAATTTACATAAGACTTTTTTGATTC
>JACCVN010000146.1 GCA_013698165.1 Parachlamydiaceae bacterium
CTAATTTACTGTAGGTAAACCATACAATGGCTAGCGACAGCAAAATCAAAACAGCAATTAAAATCCACCACCCAAGAGCTAAAGGCCAAAAACTAATGGGGTCCAGACCTTCAATATCATGTAATTGCTCTAACAATGGATTCATCGCTTCTTCCTTTTGGCTATCAATTTCATTTCCAAAATAAGGTCTCGATGGATATCGGATTCCGTTGTCAATTCGACAATAGTTACTTTTAATCTGGTCGCTATTTCATAAAGCCTCTGCCGATTTTCTTTCCATTGCTGAACATAAGTTTCCCTTCCGGCAGGATTAGAAGTATCCACAGAGATCTTGTCCTTGCCATCAACAGAAAAACTAATAGAAGGCATTGGAAAAATCGTTTTGTCCGCCGGATCATTGATCGCAATAAAGACAATATCGCATCGTTTGCTCAGGCGCGTGATGATAGACTCATGCTGAAGTTTGTTTTCAAGATGCATAAAATCGCTGATCAGATAAATGAGAGAGCCAGTATGCGAAACTTGATCAATATGCTTCAATGCACTTTCAAAAGGGATCGAATGTTTTTCTTGGGGAACATCAGAGAGCATTTTTAACATCATGCCAAAAGACTTACGCGTTCTCTTTGGTTCAAAAAATTGAAGCCCTTGAGGGACATCGCCAAAGAGACAACCGCTGACGCGATCTTGACTATCAAGTCCCTGCCACCCTAGAATAGCGGCTGCACGAGCTGCTTGAACAGATTTGAACGTATTTCTAGTTCCAAAACGCATAGAGGCATTTAGATCAACGCAAATGCAAATATGCCGTTCACGATCTTCCTTGAAAAGCTTTATATGGGGGGCACCCATCCTGGCAGTCACTCGCCAGTCAATACTTCGAATATCATCCCCAACGACATACTCTCTGACAGAATCAAATTCTAATCCTTGACCACGAAAAGGAGAACGATGATTCCCAAGGCCGGTAGATTTTACCGCCCGATTGGAGCGATGCGTGAGGCTTGATTTAAGTTTTTTGTAGGCAATTAAATCACTGAGTTCCGGATATAGCATACAAACCTCAAGGGATGGCAACGACTTCTAAGAGTTTTCTGACAATATCATTTCGTGAAATTCCATGCGCCTCAGACTCGAAAGAAGGGATTAACCGATGTCTTAAGATCGAGGGAGCGACACTGTGGATATGCTCGGGAGTAACAAATTCATCTCCCCTAAGCCAAGCCAGGGCCTTGGAACAACGGATCATTGCTATTGTCGCACGTGGTGAAACGCCATGATCGATCATTTTTGCCAAATCACGATCATATTTCTCCGGATTCCTTGTCGCAGTGGTGAGTGAAACGATATATTTTTTAAGATTTTCAGAGATATAGATCTCCAAAATTTTCTTACGTGCATTCAAAACTTCTTCAATGGTTGTGACAGGGGTGGCTTCGCTTTGACTAATTAAATGCCTTCTTTCATCCAGTTCAACAATTAACAGCTCTTCATGTTGATTTGGATAATCAACTTCCAGGTGCATCATAAATCTGTCGAGTTGTGCTTCAGGAAGATTGTACGTGCCCTCTTGTTCAATCGGATTTTGTGTGGCAATGACCATGTATAGCTCAGGAAGCGGATAGCTTTTGTGGCCAACAGTCACCTGCTTTTCTTCCATGGCTTCAAGGAGTGCTGATTGTACTTTTGCCGGAGCGCGGTTGATTTCATCTGCTAGCAATATGTTGTTAAACAGCGGCCCCTGACGGAAAATGAAATTGCTTTTCTCGTGGATGTAGATTTCAGTTCCAATAAGGTCTGAAGGTAAAAGGTCGGGAGTAAATTGGACCCTATGAAATTCTCCTTCAATTCCATCTGCAATGGCCTTTGCAGAACGAGTTTTAGCCAGTCCCGGCATCCCCTCGATCAATATGTGGCCATCAGCAAGCAAGCAGACAAGCATATGTTCAATCAGTTGATGCTGCCCAATGATCTTGCTTTGAACTGATTTTAAAAGATTGGACAACTGATGTTGTTGAGCTTTAACGCTTTTATTCTCTTCTGTGTAGACTGCACTCATTTTTCACCTCTTAAAATAAAATCTATCAGACATTCTACACCATCCAAATTTGCATTTCAAGTAGCTAAAATTAATTGAAGCGAAATTCATCACGATTGAGGAGCCACCGAATTTAACAATTGTGGGACTACAAGCTTTGACGCAAAGATGCTAAGTCGCAAAGAAACGCAAGGAGCAGTAAGCAGTAGAGAGGGCAGCAGGTGGCTTAAGAGTGGATTTGGGCACTAGTACACTGTCAAGGTAGAATTTTCGACTATTTCTGCGTCAAAGCCCCGTGGTTTGCCGATCGTAAAAGAGGCTGTATTGACTAATACAACCCCTTTTACGATCGACAAACCACGGGAGCTTTCACGCTAGAAATAGTCGAAAATTCTATCTTGACAGTGTACTAGCTAAATCTGAGAAATTTCGGCTGCGCGGAAGGCCTCGGGGTTGATCTCATTTAAATGGCCCTGTATTATACAATTCAAGGCCTTTTAAATGAGATCAACCTCGAGAGCTTTCGCGTTGCCCAAATTCTCAGATTCAGCTATGTTGAGTATATAGTCATATACTCTAAGATGTGTATGAGTCGTTAACAATTATGTAATTTCAAAGAAGAGCATCAATACATGAAAACTGAAATGAAAGAGATCGGTGACCTTCTCAAGCAACGCCGTAAAGAAATGAATGTTTCGTTAAAGGAGGTCGAAAATGCCACCTCCATACGCATCAACTATTTACAGTCTATTGAAGAAGGGGAAGTGAAAAACCTGATCTCTCCTATCTATGCAAAAGGTTTTTTAAAGCAATATGCAGCCTTTTTAGGCATTGATGGTGAAAAAATTGTCGACGAAAATCCACACCTTTTTAACAAAGCCCCACAGCAAGAATTTTCTTATGGCATCGGCACTCTCGAAATGCGTGGAAATCCAGGTGGCCATATCAAATGGTTCCCTAATGCAATCTGGATCCTGCTATCTGCCGGCATCATCGCTTTAGCATGGTTTGTAGCACATTACCTTGAAGTTATTTAGAGATATTACCATTCTTTGTCAACTACCTCTTTAGTAATTGCAATTTTTTTATGTGATTACAATCGTTTTGACTTAGAGCGCTCTTTTTCAAAATTTATAGAAACCTGAGAGAGATAAAGTCCTTCGTGGGTATTCCCTGAATTCGAAGCTGTAAGCGCTAATCGCTCAATATTTAAAGCTGCCAAGCTGTAAATCTGATTTGGAAACATTCCAAAATTCGACAGTATTAGGTATTTGTAATTTGGGGTTGCCAAAATTCAATGAAATTCTGGATAACTTCCAACCATCAACTACTTTGACTTTCAAACAATCAATCTTTAATGCTGTCGTAGATATTATTTGGTAAGGAAGAGGGGAGTTACATAATATAGACCCTTTTTGGGAATGGACTAGTTTTACGCGCTTCTTTTCAATATCGTAAGAGCTGATTTTATTGGTAGAATCTTCATTATAGCCCACAATAAGACGTCCATTAGTATACAGCAGAGTGTCGAATGTCGGTTCACTTTTGATCTTTGGATTGAGGATAGAAATTTTATTTGCAAGGGTTTTGAGAGTAAATGTTCCATCAGCAATATTTATTTCTTTAATGCTAAAAGTCTTGGTCGTCTCTTCAAGCGTGACCGCGAAAAAGCTATTACCTTGAACAGAAAGTCGAGGTACGGTTGAAAAGCTATCTTCTAGCCATGTAAAAACTGATTCCTTATTATCTGGAAGTTTTTTTAAATCTTCGTAGGAAGCAACACAAAGTTTATACATTTGATCTTTTACTTCACTACACCCAATAAGATGCGTTGTTCCAAAACAAAGGTTGTGGCGGTGATCCCAAAAGAAAAATATTTGTATGGGAAGCGCTATTTCATTTTCTAGATTAAGAGAAGTAAGATTGTAAATTGTAAGCGTTTGATTATGTGGCTCCCCGCTTCTAATGTATAAGTGATCATCACGGATTTCCATTTGCCAAATTTTTTGTTTATATTTCAATGTTAAGAGAAGTTTTCGATTACCCCTTGTAAATATTGAAATAAAAGATACCCCATTATCTATGGCAATAAATTTATCGGAACTCGCACCACAAGACCTTTTGTAATTATTAAATGTTTCTCCATTTGATGTTTTCAATTCTGCAAAAGATTCATCTTTTAGTGAAAAAATTTCAGTATTTTTCTCAAGAATACTAAACAATTCAATTTCAGAATTATCCTTAACAAGAAATGAATTAGAAGTTTTCATATCATAAAGTCTTTTTTCTACAATTGGGATTTGTGAAATTTCACGCTTAAGGAAATCAATCCATTGACCTTCAATTGCAGTCGGTAAACTTTCAAGGAGTAATGCTTGAGCTCCAATTCTAGCGACAAGATTTCGCCAAAAATAATCTGAAGAAATAATAGAATGAAAATAGCGGTTTACGCTTAAAGAGCTTACTGTTCTTAGTGTTTTAAATAATTCTTTATTGCTTTTGTCAAATATTTGTAGTCTATAGCAAAAAGAAGGAAGAATATCATTTAATCCTGAATCCCAACTATTTACATTCATAAAAAACCTCTTTGAGCTTGAATTTTATCGCAATAATTTTAGTCAAAGCATACTCCGCAGGAGCTTTTGGCACCATATTTTTGTCCATCCATTAAAGCAAAGTGACATAAAGGGTAATTTATTTACGATCACCCAAAAGGAATGAGGATTTTAACTTTTCAAATATTGAGTGCGACTTAATTTCTTGAATATTCTTTTTATAATATCACCCATCTATGTTGAAGAGGTCTATCCAGTGCACCACAATAAATTCTCCATATGAATTTTCCATCTGTAAGGTAATTTTTTGGGTTTTTGAAGGTTGTGTGTAGGTTTACGATAAGTTTTAAAGCTAGTGAATGAAAAGACTTCTTGAGGCTTAGTAGTTTGCAATTGTCTAAGAAAGAAACCAGCACCTGTAAAAAAGGCAATTCCAAGCCAAGTCGAAGGGGTCAACTTTTTTTAGCATGCCGCATTTAATGGGCTGAAAGCTCCATAGGACTCAAAAATAAATCTAAGACCGGGGACGCAGAAGGATCTAGCATATAAGCAGAGAAGTCTGTAATCCCAGTGCTTTTTAACAAATCTTCATCTAAGAAAAAATTGCCTGTGCAGTCGGTGGAATTTCGATTCAGAATCTCGTAGGCTGCATCCGCGACAATTTCGGGTTTGCGAAGACGATTTAGGTCAACACCGGGATGATTTTGTGCGAGCATGAATGTTGCCGCAGTGGCAACAAGATACTTCGGCCAAAGGGCATTGACTCCAATGCGATGTTCTTTCAGCTCTGAGGACATTCCGAGCACGCATAAGCTCATGCCATATTTAGAAAGTGTGTAAGGGAAATAATCTTTGAACCATTCTCCTTCAAGATTGAGGGGAGGGGCTAAAGTGAGAATATGTGGATTAGAGCTTTTCATTAGATGCGGCAAGCATAATTTTGAACATAGAAATGCACCTCTAGAGTTTATCTGCTGCATTAAGTCATACTTTTTCATGGTAGTGTCACTCATCTTG
>JACCVN010000155.1 GCA_013698165.1 Parachlamydiaceae bacterium
GGCGGTCGTAGCTCAGTTGGTTAGAGCGTTGGTTTGTGGTACCAAAAGTCGCGGGTTCGAGTCCCGTCGATCGCCCATTGTCATACCACACGTGGTATTCATCATGGCTAAAAAACAGATCAAAAAACTCCCCAAATCTAAAGTGAAGCTATCGCTTCCGAAAAGAGATACTTCTGAAATCCGGGGCTTCCTCCTTCTCATTAGTTCAGTTCTCCTTTTTCTCAGCCTCATCAGTTATGCCTTTGATAGTTCTCCGACCAATATGCTGGGCTTACTTGGCCAAAGTCTCGGTTGGTTTTTCCATTCTCTCTTTGGGCTGGGTAGTTACCTTATTTGCGGCTATGCCGTCTGGAGAGCCTGGCATTTAATTTTTCGTCGGGCGATTGAAAATTCTGCAAGCAAAGCCCTTTGGTTTACCATCTTTACAGCATCATTTTGCGTACTAATCTCCCTTGTTGAAGATGTTTTACCAGCTGTCGGCACATTTTTGCAGAGTGCCGTTTATCCTAGCCTATGGGAGCAGAAAAAGCACTTCCACTTGGGAGGTGCCTTTTTTTATTATTTTTACCACGATCAACCCACATTTAACCTATACCGTATCTTTAGCAGCGTCGGCGTCGGCATTATTTTTAGCAGCACACTGATCCTCAGCTTGCTGCACCTTTTCAACGCCAGCGCCTCGGAGCTGATCGTCAAGCTATGGACAAAGTTAACTGCCCTCCAAGGTGAAAAAGACTTATCTTTTTTGTTGGCGAGCAGCCCCTCGGAGCAACCTCCGGCGGCAGCTCCAGTAGTAGAAAAAGGAAGCTTTTTGCGCTATGTAAAACTACGAATCCCAGGCTCTAACCAAACTCCAAACCAGAACGCGACAACCTCGACTTCTTTACAACATGAGCTCTTAGCGATCCAACCGGAAACTAATTTAAAATCAAGACCCTCTTTATCCAATAAACAGGATGACAAATCATTCGCAGAGCTTCCTGCACCACAAAAACTGGAAAAGAAAAAGCTGCCCACTCCTGTAGAAAGTCCCCTAGCTCTAGAACTTAAAAAAGCTAATGACACATCCAAAGCTTCAACACCTCCCTCACCCCCTCAAAGCAAAGAAAAGCGCCGCGAAGAAGCTATCACAGCGCAACAAATTGAAAATGGTGACTACACTGACTTTCAGCTGCCAGCCCCCACTCTTCTAACAAGCCCTAAAAAAATTGATCAAAGCTCGTTGAAAAAAGATTTAAGACGTCAAGCTGAAGTTCTTGAAGAAACGCTTTCAAGTTTTGGCATCGAAGCCAAAGTAGGACAAATCAACTGTGGTCCTACTATTAATTCTTTTGAAGTCCACCCAGCTATCGGCGTAAAGGTTCAGAAAATCAAAGCTCTCGAAAATGATATCGCTCTAAATATGGAAGCGAAATCAATCCGCATTATCGCTCCAATCCCAGGAAAAGCAGCTGTAGGCATCGAAGTCCCCAATCCTCAGCCTCAGGAAGTCAGCTTCAGAGAAATGCTCCAAGCTTACCAACAAGGCGGACGCAAGTTCCATATCCCCGTACTTCTTGGGAAAGCTGTCAATGGTGATTATGTCATGAATGACCTGACAAAAATGCCTCATTGCATTATCGCAGGAGCTACCGGATCCGGAAAATCTGTTTGCATTAACACTATCGTGATGTCGATTTTGCTTAATTCAAAACCTGATGAAGTGAAGATGATCATGATCGACCCCAAAAAGGTCGAACTGACACCCTATACCCGCTTGCCGCATATGTTGGCGCCTGTCATTACTGAGCCTGCAGGTGCTTGTGCAGCTCTCCACTGGCTGGTCAAGGAAATGGAAAAAAGGTATGAGACTCTAAAGCAAACCGGAACGCGCAATATTGAGACGTTTAATACCCGTAAGATAGATAAAGAGCTTGAAGCCTCATTAAATAGAGAAATTCCTGCCAAATACCATTACATTGTTTGTATCGTCGACGAACTTGCTGACCTCATGATGGTTTCTAGCAGCGATATTGAAACGCCCATCGCCAGAATTGCTCAAATGGCGCGAGCTGTAGGAATTCATCTTATCTTGGCCACTCAACGTCCTTCAAGAGAAGTGATCACTGGTCTTATCAAGGCTAACTTCCCGACACGTATCGCTTTCAAGGTTGCCAGCCGCATCAACAGTCAAATTATTCTCGATGAGACCGGCGCCGAATCACTGCTTGGCAATGGAGATATGCTTTTCTTGCCTCCTGGATCCTCGCATTTGATCCGTGCACAAGGAGCATTCATTCGCGATGAAGACATTAATTCAATTGTCAGCTATCTTTGCAGTCAAGCAACTCCCAAATATGAGATTGCCTCCTTTGACACCTTGAGTCGTGCGGAATTTGAATCTAACGAAGGAAGCTCCGGCACGTCTTCAACTTCTTCTGCTGGAGATAGTCTTTACGATCAAGCCCTGGATATTGTGCAAAGCACAGGCAACGCGTCCACAACATTTTTGCAACGCAAATTAAAAGTTGGTTACGCGCGTGCGGCGAGCCTTATCGATGAATTAGAGGCTAATGGTATTGTGGGACAGGCAGATGGCAGCAGAGCGCGCAAACTGATAAAGTACAAAAATGACGAGGGTGAGGATTAACTTATGCACGGCTTTTGCCCGCTAGCTTCAGGATCTAAAGGGAATTGCATTTTTGTCGGCACCAAGCGCACAAAAATCTTGATCGATGCCGGCCTAAGCGCTAAGGCGACAAAACTACGGCTTGCTGAAATTGGTGTCGACATCTCTGAAATCGATGCCATTTTAATTACTCACGACCATTCAGACCACATCATGGGACTTAATGTCTTGGCAGGCAAGTTGGGCATTCCTATTTTGGCCAACAATGAAACAGCAAAAGGTATCGTCACTAGTTTTCAAGACTGTCCAAAATTCAAAATCTTTTCCACTGGCGAGACTTTTGAATTTGGCGATATGGAAATTCATCCTTTCAGCATCCAACATGACACTCTGGATCCGGTAGCCTTTGTGATTGAAACCGAAGGCAAAAAGCTTGGATTTTGTGCAGACATCGGCTTTGCGACTACTTTAGTCCAGAATAAGCTTAAAATGTGCGACTACTTATACCTTGAAGCCAACCATCAACCTTCAATGGTGCATGCCTCTCCAAGACCAATGGTCTATAAACAACGCGTTCTAAGCCGCACAGGCCATCTTTCAAACGAAGCCTGTGGGCAATTACTTTGTGAAGTTGCCCACGACGGGCTTAAACATGTGCACCTGGCACATCTTTCCGGCGAATGCAATACACCTGAAACAGCTATCAGCGTGGTATGCGAACAGCTGCAAGTACGCGGAATCAAACTAGATATCTCCGTAGCACCTCAGCACAAAATCGCAAAGGCCATCCACTTCAGCTAGAACACTAAACCAGTCAAATTTATTGGCCGAGAACCCGAATGGAGGAGGTTAAAGGTGCTCTTTTTCAAAGTGGAACAGCTATGAAGGACTCAGATTTTGCTAAATTCAATAGCAAGGTCAGCAATTTCTTTTATGTTTTCCTTTATACTAGAGTCTTGTTTGTGAGGATTCCACTTTCCGTCGGCAAGAGAATCACTAATTACATATAGAGCGAGTCCTTGCACATTTTTCTCCTGTGAAATGGCAAAAAAGGCGGCTATTTCCATTTCTACGGTGTTACAACCTAATTTAACAACACGCTGGACATCCTCTTGAGTTTCACGAAAAAGGCATGGAAATGACCATGATACTCCATTTTTGAAAGCAACATGCTGAGGATATTTTTCTTTCATAAAATTTGTCCAGGCAATTGAAAAATCAGGATTTACAGAGGCGAACGAACTCCACTTGCCAAGATATAGATGCCCTACACCATCTTCACTTAACGCTTTAGAATGCATTACAAAATCACCGACAGAAAATTCATGAGTAAGAGCCCCCGCATATCCAATAGAAATGAATTTTTTTACTCCAAAAGCAATTAATTCCTCCATCTTATGGATCAAAGCAGGAGCACCCATTCCACCGATATAGAATACTCCGATTTTTCCGTCTTCGAGAAGATAGAGCTCTTTAAAGCTACCCGTACCTCGATTGTGCTTATAATCTGTTAATATCCTTTTCAAAAGAGAGGTTGAATAAATTGTAATCACTGTTTTAGGCGGAGGAAATTTTGGATAATCTGCTTGAGTTTTACGGTACTCCATATATTTTTCGGCCGAAGTAATTGGAGTAAAAGTTTTTTCTTTATACTGCAAATTATTATCTCCATAAAGACATAACCATTGCGAACATTCTAAAATTAAAAGAAATATGATTTTATACATGTAATTACCTAAATTGTTTTTGTCAAATATTTTAGCACAGCAGGATTATATTGTCTATTTGATTTAATGTTTGAATTAATGTTTCTTATGTGTCATCTCGCTCGAAGTTAAGTGAATGCCTTCGGCATTCCCTTAACACTATAGTTCGAACATTTATGATGGTCTAAATCCTTTATGCCGTCCCTTCAGGACTCACCCAACTCCTATACTTACCCAGGCCTCCGCTACGCTGCGACCTGGGCTATGTTATGCAGTCCTTTCAGGACTTAGGAACTACAATTTCACCCCCTATTTCCGCTGAAGCTCACCACTTCCTTCTATGAGATTATGATTATTATTAGCCTTCGCTAAGTCCTGAAAGGATGGCATAGCATAGCCCAGGCCGCAGTGAAGCGGAGGCCTGGGTTAGTATAGTGGTTGCGGAGTCCTGAAGGGACGGCATAGCATAGCCCAGGCCGCAGTATAGCGGAGGCCTGGGTTAGTTAGTATGTTGGTTGCGTAAGTCCTGAAAGGACGGCATAAAGGATTTAGACTATCCTAAAAATGTCCGAACTATAGAGTTCTGAGAATGCCTTGGCATCCACTTAACAAACTACCCATGTGCTAACTTCGGCTATGCTTATATAAAGGGGCCCTTAAAACTGACCCAAGAACCGGTAAAAATGAATGCAATAATAAAAAAAGGGTCGGGCAGGCGGTAAGCCGGATTCTGTACCGACAAATAGCCGGTAAGTTATCATTCGTCTAGGGGTTTTATCGCTAAAACCCTCAAGCGTCCTGCTGAAAGCACAGCGGAGTACTGTATAGCTTTACATCGGACTTGCATCGGATAGGGTTTACAATCCCTTGGG
>JACCVN010000156.1 GCA_013698165.1 Parachlamydiaceae bacterium
ACTTTCCCACAACTTCTATGAAAGAATAAAGATATATAACTCTAACTTCTTCTTCTAAGAGGCTGTGGGCATGTTAATAAATGTCGATTTTTACGTGAGAAAATCTTTGTTCAAAGGTTGTTGATGACTTGTTCAAGAAAGAGGACTTATCGACAAAAACCGGGTTGTGAACAAGTCTATCATCATTTATAAACATGAGTTATGAACATCGAAATTCTCTATTTTCAAATGTAAATGCGGAAATATTTGCAGCAAAATCCCAAATCGTGAGAGGCATCGTAGCCTATACGGCTACCGCATACGCGGCTTTTGTTCAAAGTAAAGCCGCTTTACATGTTCAACCGGAAAAATTTTGATACTCGAAGATGGTTTTCATAATCGATTCTTGAGTTGCTTGCGGGCAAAGATTTGAGCATGCTCCAGGAATAGCCCTCTACAAAAAAGTCATTTTCAAATAGAGTTTTGCAATGAAGACTACCTGTTCAGGCCCACTATGCAATTTTGGGTGGACATGACCAGATAGATGAAGGGGACGTCATGACACTAAAGTGCAATTTACAGGAAATTTATGCAGCAGCGCATTCTCCAAATGGTGAAATGGTTGCAGACCCTACAGGCAGGTACGTTTATTCGAAGAATGCCGGATGGGGAATATTTTGGTCTTGGATCTACAAAATTGCGAATTTTTTGGGCATCGACGATTTCGCAAAAAATTGCTTTGAACGTGCCATGGTACATACACATAGACTTTTTAGCGAACAACTTTCGAAAGTTATTGAATCTTGTGAGTCATATGAAACAAACTTGAAAAAGCGCTATCTAGGTGAAAAAATCTGTGAAAAGGAAAATGCTGCGCATCGCCAGCGAATTAGCCAATGGTATCGAAACGTCGCTCCCTTTATCCGTTATGTCAAAGAAGGGCCGTCTGCTTCTCTGACCCGCATTGTATCAACAAGTTTTGCAGATGAGTTTTGCCAGAAATATAAAGTTCCCCTTTCAGAAGGATCTTACTCGACATTGATTAAGCGTCAGCGGCGTATCATTAAGTTGGAAGGTATCCTCAAGCTAAACATGCCGGTGAACTTGTTAATTAAAGCGTCCAAGAAATCGCCATTATGCCGTTCAGAAAAAGAATCGCTTAAAAAATTTGTTAGAAAGATTAATGATGACCAACAAAATATTGGTGTAAGAACACTACACCACGCACTATTGAATGTCATTCAAAGAGCAAAGAAATTTTCTTTTGATGTGCCTGGAGCAATTCAACCCGATATAACGACTTTGGAAATGGAGCTACTCAAAATTGATTGTCCTGTCATCCTCCAAAAGGATCCCAAGCACATGGCAAAGAGAAATTTTAAATCCGGCGACAGCGTAGTTTGTAATCATCGCTTATTGAAAATTGGAGAACGTTTGGGAACAGTGCATGAAGGTGATCAAAATGTCGTTTTTACTACGGACGATCCCAATGTTGCAGTTGTCATTGGGATTAATGCGGTATTACATCCTTTAAAACGCATGCTTGCCTATTCAGAAGGCTGGGGGATTCAATCTGCAGAGTACATCGACATCGACCATAAAACCGGGGTTGCATTGGTTGAAAGGCTTTACGATCATCTTGGCAGCTTTAAATGGACAAGCAATTCTAATCTGATAAATTCGGTCGATGAAGATGTGGCCATGCCTTTATGGAGGCTTTTGCGATGGTTTGTCGAAAAGAATAGTACTCCCCTAAATTTTTCACCGAAGTATTTGATGTTTGATCGTCGGGGCATATTAAAATGTTTGAAAGTCACAACCAAGGGAGAATTGGATTTTAATTCCTTGGTTAAATTTGCTGATGAAACGTCCTCTGGAAACCCCCATATATTCCGTTATTTAATGCAAAAATCAGAATTAATTGGGCATAAATATGCTAAATTTTATGAAGACATTTTAAAATATGCAATTAAAAATGAAGAGGAATCTGTGCAGAATATTGCGACGTCCAGAGGAATCATCGATCATCGAATTATTGGACGAGGAAAAGAATTTGAAAAAGAAGTTTTAAACCTCAAAGAGCGTTGCATGAAGCAAATTAAGCCGGAAAGGCTGTTAGCAGATCCAAAAGTCTTTGAACAAAAAGTTAGCGAACAGTTGCTTACAAGTTACCTCAATTCCGCAGCTGCTGGATTGCTTCCTGACAATCTGGAAAAGGA
Source organism: Parachlamydiaceae bacterium (assembly GCA_013698165.1). Lineage (GTDB taxonomy): Bacteria > Chlamydiota > Chlamydiia > Chlamydiales > Parachlamydiaceae > JACCVN01. The sequence goes on from JACCVN010000156.1 coordinate 2,199, forward strand.
AATTATCGCAAAGGTGAATTTAAAGAACAGGTTAAAGGTTTAGAATTAAATGTAGCCTGCTGCGTCTCGCTTGTAGCCTGCTGCGTCTCGCTTGTAGCCTGCTGCGTCTCGCAGCAGGAGAGAGTTACGCTTGGCTTACTCCTGCTGCGAGATGCAGCAGGCTACATTATTAAGCCAGGTCTTGAAGGCCTCTAAGTGCATCAATTAGGCCGGGAACGATTTCTTTGTAGTTTTTGTTGATCTCGCTGAGAAATGCTTCTGCGCTTTTTAAGAGAAGGCCCATGAGCTCAGGAGGATAAATCTCTTTTGTGGGATCTTCGCCAATTTGTGCAAGATAGTCGATCAAGTCATTATGCTTGTCTAAATCATGCATCTTTAAAATTGGAAAGATAATATTTACAGCGATATTTGCTGCTGCATCGGAATTTTCCTTCCCTTCCAGATATTTGTAGAATTCAATCTCTGCAACAATACCTTCTTGATCTTCAACATTGTTTTCTAAAACAGATTTATGAAGTTCGACTTGAAGTTTTTTAATTTTATCTTCTGCAAAATATCTTATTCCTTTGCTTAATATCGGTTTTATTATAGGTGAGAGAACTCCTAAATAAGACGAAGCTTTAAGTGCAGATTTAACCATTCCAGTATAAGCCCCAATTTTAGGTAATGCTTTAGCAATTTGAGATTGTTCCGTGTGACTGACACCTTTATTTCTTTGTTTTTGGGCATTCACAAACAGATTGACGCCCTTAACAAAGAGGGGAGCTATTAAATTAATATTTTCTGCATCTTTTTCAGTCGGCAAAACATTATCGGAAGTGACTCTTTTTCGAAGATCATCGATTTGTTGGCTGATCTCGGCTGTAGCTCTTTGGGTGCTTATATTAAGTTCAACTTTGGCAGCATTTAAGACCCTGAATTTATCCATAAATTTATTAATTTTTACAGAGAATGCCTTGGCAGATTCACCTTTTGAGAGCCCATCAATGAATTTGGAAACATCAGATTGTGTTTCGGAGATAGTTTCCTCATCGGCAC
>JACCVN010000166.1 GCA_013698165.1 Parachlamydiaceae bacterium
TTAGACATAACGATTTAAACCATCTTGAAAAGAGACTTATAGAGACTTCTGCAAAGGGGTGTCGATATATTTGCGTCGAATCTGTTTACTCCACTGATGGATCAATAGCGCCACTAAAGGATTTTTGTGCCCTAGCAAAAAGATATAGGGCTCAACTTATTATCGATGAAGCCCATGCCGTGGGGGTTATTGGTCCGGAAGGCAAGGGTTTGATATCAGCATTGGAATTAGAAAAAGAAATTTTTGCCATGGTGGCTACTTTTGGAAAAGGGCCCGGAACGTATGGGGCCATTGTGCTTGGAAGTGTAATATTGAAAGAATTTTTAATCAACTTTGCTCGCCCAGTAATTTATACAACTGCTTTGCCATTTTACAATTTGACTGGAATTGAATGCAGTTATGCCCTCTTTCCAAATCTTGAAAATGAGAGGCGACATATCCATAAATTGATAAAAATTTTTCGAAATGCATATCCGGAAGCGTCCATGACGCACATTCAAAGCATAAAAGTAAAAGGCAATCAACAAGCTATTGAAGCTTCGCAACACCTGGCAGAAAAAGGATTCGACGTCCGAGCTCTGTTAAGCCCTACAGTCCGCCGCGGCCAGGAGCGTTTACGTGTATGCTTGCACGCTTTTAACACTGAGGAAGAGGTGAAAGCTTTGTTGACGGGGATGGACTAATATGGACGTATATAATTGTCCATCTGCGTCCAAATCCGTACATATCGAGGAGAGAACTATGACTAAAATTATTGTGGCTGGCATAGGCACAGATGTTGGCAAAACTGTGGTCTCGGCAGTGCTCATGACTGCGCTGCAGGCAGATTATTGGAAGCCCGTACAATGCAGCGATGTTGACCATTCAGACTGTCAAACTATTCGTCAGTTTGTGCCAAATGGCCACCATCGCGTTTACACTTCGGCCTACACCTTTAAGGCACCCCTATCGCCGCATCATGCTGCAAGGTTGCAAAATGTGCAAATCGATATTAATGCGATCAAACTGCCTGAGACCAACCGTCCGCTTATAATTGAATCTTGCGGCGGAATTTTTGTTCCCTTAAGCAAAGCCGTATTGACAATTGATCTTTTTTGCAGCTGGAAAGTTCAATGGATTCTCGTTTCCAGACACTACACTGGAAGCATCAATCATACTCTGCTGACCATAGAAGCTATGAAATCTCGTGGAATCGATTTGCTTGGACTCATATTTAATGGGGAACCTAATCCCGATAGCGAAGAGGCTATATTAGCAATATCTAAAGTGAACATGATCGGACGACTACTTCCGGAACCGATTCTAAATCCTCAAATCATTCAAAGGTACGCAAAACAATGGCATTTGCCCTCATAGAAAACGATCAAAGATGTATTTGGCATCCCTTTACTCAAGTGCAAACTGCCTTTCCTCCTATACCCATCGTGCGTGCGAAAGGAATATACCTTTATAGTCAGGATGGGCGGGAAATAATCGACGGCATATCATCATGGTGGGTCAATCTGCATGGACATTGTCATCCTTACATCTCTGAAAGTATCTTGGATCAGTCATGTACTTTAGAACATGTCATTTTTGCGGATTTTACCCATGCTCCCGCCATTGAATTAGGGTCACGGCTTTTAACAATCTTACCTGGTAAGATGGAAAAAATATTTTATACGGACAACGGCTCTACAGCAGTTGAAGCAGCACTAAAAATGGCTTTTCAGTATTGGCATAATCATAACCCCAAAACCAAAAAATCCCGAGTTGTCTGCTTTAAGCACAGTTACCATGGAGATACCTTTGGAGCCATGTCAGCGGCTGGTAAAAATGAATATAATCAGCCCTTTTGGAAGCTTCTTTTTGAAGTCGATAAAATTGATCCTCCCCTTGAAGGTGTGGAGGAGCGCTCGCTAGTACAATTGGAAGAAATTCTTATTAAAGGTGAGACTGCCTGCTTTATCTTTGAACCGCTTGTGCTTGCTGCCGGAGGCATGATCATCTATCCGGCCAAAGGGCTAGATGCTTTGATGGCCCTTTGTCATAAGTACGGAGTTTTAACTATTGCCGATGAAGTGATGACTGGCTTCGGGCGTACAGGCACTCTATTTGCATGCGATCAGCTGAATGAGGATCCGGATATCATATGCCTTTCAAAAGGGTTGACAGGAGGTTTTTTGCCATTGGGCGCAACTGCATGTAAACAGGAAATTTTTGCCGCTTTTTTGGGGGATACTCTTCAGCGTGCTTTCTTACATGGGCATTCATATACCGGCAATCCGATCGCCTGTAGAAGTGCTTTGGCAAGCTTGGAACTGCTTCAAAATGACGATTGTACAAAGTCAAGAGAAATGATAGCCAGGTGCCACAAAAGATTTTGCAATAATTGGAAATCTCATCCAAAACTATTGCGATGTGAATATTTAGGTACCTTACTAGCTTTGGAGTATCGCTCTAACCATGCCCATTCATATTTTGTATCAATGCGCGAGAAATTATATCGCTTTTTTATCGATCGCAATATTTTGTTGCGACCATTAGGAAATGTACTTTATGTATTACCTCCATACTGCATCAATGAAAATGAATTGTTGTCCATTTATGACATGATTATTCTTACTCTGGAAGGAGAGCTATGAATCACTACAATGAATTTAAAAGAGATATTTCTCAGGTCCTGGACTTTGTAATTTCTTCAGACCCTTTACACGCCAAATGGTTAAATACCCTTTCTTATCTTGAGAATTGCGGGGCTAGAAAGATCGCTGCTTGCCAGCACCCTACTCTTACAAGGGAAGAGATGCTCAAGCATGCTGCAGAAGAATTTCGTCACGCACACTATCTTAAAAAACAGATTTCAAAAGTGTCGGCCCATGATCTCGAAGATTACTCGCGCAGGCATCTGCTTGGGGGGTCTGCCTCCTTGCACTATTTACATCAGTTAGATCTAAAGGCTTCTCGCTATCTCTTAAAATGCATGAAGTTAGCAAAATCTGAGATTAGAAAAATAGCTTATCTACTTGTCACATATGCTATAGAGCTCAGGGCTGAAGAACTTTATACAACCTATGATTTGGCATTGAGGTCGAATGGTTCGAAGGTCAAAGTAAAATCGATACTGCTTGAAGAAAAGGAGCATCTCAATGAGATGATTGAAGCCATAAGTCAAATTCCCGCAGGCCAAGAGTCTGCTTTAGAAGTTTGTGCAATGGAAAGAAACCTGTGCAAACTATGGATGTCTAAGTTGATGACTGAATTAAAATTGGGAGGAATATCTGATTCTTAATGTTTTGAGGCAAAGATTTTAATAGGGCTGCCAGTTTGTTTTTTAAATCATTAAAATTATTTACTATGTTTTCCTTATGATTTATTCCCGCTATTAATAGTCTTCCTTAGTCACTGGTCAACCTCCCTCCCCTCTCAAATTCGCTCAAGGGCGAATTTGATAGGGAAGAAAGACTGACCAGTAACTAAAAAATTCCATTTCGTTCAGGAATGATTTAATCATTCCCGAGCGATAATGTTAATAATTGCTTTTTGTTTTTTCACTTGTGGAGGAAATATCTTTTGCTCCTTCTTTTTTCATAATTTCAGAAGCACGTGTGATCTCTTCATCGCTATCTGTATGAACGCTAATCAAGATATTTCCTTGCTTAAGTCCTGATTCGTATTTTTCGGCTTCATATTCTGGAATACCAGATCCAATTAAAGCCCCAAGTAGAAGGCCAACACTGCCACCCACCGCAGATCCACTTAAAGCAGCCATAATTGGTCCTGCAGCAATAAATGGTCCAAGACCTGGAATTGCCAGGGCGCCAATTCCTGCTAGTAATCCTAAAGATCCACCAAGGATTCCGCCAGTTGTTGCGCCTGTAACGCCGCCTTCTGGAGCTTTAGTGTGTTTTTCAGTTGATAGGTGTCCACCCTTTTTCATGTTTCTTTCTGTGGATGATCCCTCATGTTCAACATCTCTGTGTTTAACATCTCTGTGTTCACCATCTCTGTGTTCACCATCTCTGTGTTCAACATGTCTGTGTTCAACATCCCCAGGTCCATTAGTCTTTATCTTGTTCTTAATTCCTTCGGGATAAAGAATTGAAATATCTGCACTCGAAAAACCTGAGGATAATAAGCGGTCCACAATGCGACGGGCTTGTTCGTCGTTAACAGCTAAGCCAAAAACAGCTTTTTTCATACTGCCTCCTAAATGATTAATTATTGATACGAGTAAATTCAAGTTGATTGTCCACTCTTACGATTCCTTGGACACCATTAACTTTTCTTGCAATAACTTCTTTTTCTTGGGGATTAGCAACAGGCCCACGTAGCGTAACAACACCATTTATTGTAATAATTTTGATGTTTTTTGCATTTGTCGACAAAGAATCGTCAGACATAAGCGCTTGACGTATTTTTTGTGTTATTGTACGATCAGCTTCACTTTCAGATTGATCCAATGGAGTTTTAACCATTGAATCGCGATCACGAATATTTTTTCCCGTGTTATCATAATCCTCTCCACTCTGTGGAGTATTTTTTGGCTTATCTTGACTATCACACGCGATAAGCGTCAAAGAAAGCATTGTCATCAAAAAAAGTTTTTGCATAGCAACTCCTATGTGTATGGGTGTGTCAAACCTTACTATTCATTTTAAGAAAATTTATGTAAATGTAAAAATGTTCCAACTTAGCCAGGTAAAGCTTTGAGAAGTGAATTGTTGCTTAAGAAAATTCTCAGATACAGCTATGTTGAGTATATAACTGTTGGAAAGGTCTCATTCATCCTTAGACAGTTAGATTAAAAACTTATTTCTACGAGGTAAATCCAATGATATCAAATCTTCTCCTGGCAACTACGCTATCGATATTTAATTATGTTAATGCGCCCGTTGCTGAAATGTTTGAAGAACCCAAAGAAGGTTCAGAGCTCGTTTCTCAAGCTTACTATTCTGAACCGATCACTATCTTAGAAGAGGCGGCCGATGGCTGGGTGAAAATTCAAACGAATGTAGACAACTACCAAGGCTGGGCAAAGAAAAGCAATATTTTCCAAAGGGAAAATGCTTTTCTATCAGATCCATCTATTGAAAGTGTTAAAGTAAACCGTTGTGCAGCACATATCTACCGGATTGAAGATACGATCTATGGCCCTTTAATGACATTGCCATTTGAAAGTCGCTTGGCACTTTTATCCTCCACTTCCGATACCGAAAGCCGCTGGCTCAAAGTCGCCCTTCTAGATGGACGTGAAGCTTATATTCAACGCGGTGATGTGACATTTAAAAAGAATTTGATCACCCCCAATGAAATGTGTCTTTTGAGCCTGCGTTTTTTAGACCTACCCTACACTTGGGCAGGACGCTCCAGCTTTGGCTACGATTGTTCCGGTTTCACACAGATGCTATATCGTCAAATGGGCATTTATCTGCCAAGAGATTCAAAAGATCAAATTCAATGGGAAGGGTTTACAGCTATCCCAATGGATAAACTACAAGCCGGAGATCTTGTTTTCTTTGGCCGTTCAGAAGAGAAATTTTCTCATGTCGCTATGTTTATCGGTGACGATCGCATCATTCATCCGAATGTACAAGAAAATGCTCCCTATTTGCGTATTACTCGCTTGAGTGATGATACATGGAATGGTTCAGGCGTATTTAAATACCGCGCCGCCCGTACTGCAAGAAGACATCCGATTCTTAACAATTGAAAGCACCTTTAAAGGACAATAACGACAATAAGGACGTTAACGTCCTTATTGTCGTTTATGTCCTTATTGTCGTTCGTTATTTTCCCCGCTTCCTGCTTGCCATTTAAGGGAATAGAAACTCGATAAAAAGCTCTGTCTTAGGTAAACCCCTCTGATGATACGTAAAAATCCTCGATTTTATCTTGTCAAGATTATCTATCATGTATAAGTGCACTATAGTATATTCTAGCAATAATTAATGTTTTCAAAAATATTTAGTGTCGCAACAAACCCGGCTTTCCGCCCTTAATAAAAAGTACCTTTAACTTAAATGTGGAACCATCGTTACCTTTCTCGTATAGACTTTAGAATCATTCCTATTTTAGTAGGGTTGATGCTGAGCAGCCTGCTTGCCATTTCTGCCTATACAACTGATGGCTCTCCTGAAGCGTTGGAGGGGACTTTTTTCACTCCTGCTGTTATCCGTCAGATCAAAGGGATATTTATAGGATTAGGTGTTTTCATTTTCTTTGCCGGTTTCGACTACAATAAGCTGCGTGAATGGACGTGGTTTTTATACGCCGTCATGATCTTAGCGTTGGTTGGACTTTTCTTTGTGCCGACCATTCAAAATGTCCATCGTTGGTATCGCTTACCCCTTATAGGAATGAATTTTCAGCCTTCGGAATATTCAAAACTCATTGTTGTTATTGCTTTAAGTTGGTTTTTAGAACGCCAAAAAGCTGAGTCAAGATCATGGAAGACTGCTTTTTTCGCACTATTAATTATGGGTATCCCTTTTCTGCTTATTCTAAAACAGCCAGATTTAGGGACAGCATTTGTTCTATTTCCTGTATCGCTCGTCATGTTTTATTTTGGGGATATCAACCCTTGGGTTGTTAGGAGCATGGCTTTTATTGGAGGTTGTATATTACTATTTACGGCATTAGTATTTTTGGGTGTTATTTCTCATGAAGAAATTAAGCCTTATGCCACAAAAGTGATCAAAGACTACCAATACGAGCGCCTTAACCCAAATACACACCATGGGAAAGCAGCCACGACGGCCATCGCGCTCGGTGGTTTTGCGGGCAAAGGATGGCGTAAAAGCGAGTATACTGCAGGGGGATGGTTGCCGGAGGCCTATACTGATTCGGTATTCCCAGCTTTTGGGGAAGAATTTGGGCTGGTCGGATTATTTACGATCATGACCCTTTTTTATGCCTTAATTTTTTTTAATTTTCGTGTCACTGCCATTGCTGGAGATCATTTTGGGATATTACTATCTGCGGGAGCTACTGTCTACATTGCCATGCACATTCTTGTTAATGTAGGCATGATGTGTGGACTTTTACCTATAACAGGAGTTCCTTTAGTGCTTGTTTCTTATGGGGGATCATCAATTTTATCGACAATGACTGCGCTCGGCATTATCCAAAGCATTTATAGTCGACGATTTATGTTCTAATCACCTTTAGCAATGCTCTATTTTAGTAAGTATGCAATAATAAGTTGAATGATCAAATGGGTTAAGCGATAATGTCTATTGCGCATCTTATTTCCCAATTTGAGTGTTCAGAAGATCGGTGCGTCTTGATATATACTGCCCTTAGCTCAATCTGAGATATTTCGGCTGCGCCAAAGCCTCGGGGTTGAGCTCATTTACAAGGCCCTGTATTGTATAATACAGGGTCTTTTAAATGAGCTCAACCGAGAGAGCTTTCGCGTTGCCCAAATTCTCAGATTGAGCTAAGGGCAGTATATACTGCCCTTAGCTCAATTTGAGAAATTTTGGCTGCGCCAAAGCCTCGGGGCTGAGCTTAGGG
>JACCVN010000214.1 GCA_013698165.1 Parachlamydiaceae bacterium
GACAAATAGTGTGTCCCAAAAAGATATCGGTATAATGCAAGGTTTTTGTGCCCACGAAAATCGTTGGATAGTGCCACAATTAGTAGTGGCGAGATTACTCTTACTCAAGAAAAAGCAGATAGAATCAAAGCTGATGTTTCTATGCGCTATTCGGATACTTATTCTAGGGTACCGTGATTCTTCAAGATTTATGGGTACTCCAAAACATGAGAGTGATGCCAAACAAATCGAAATGAGTAGATGTAAAAGTTTATTTGATGAGCTTGTAAAAGAAATACACGTAAATAAGCTAAATTTAAAAATACGTAGCTTGGCATTTCATCATGCATCTAATACATCATCTTGAGACTTGTCAAGCTGCTAATTAACCCTGCTCCTTTGAGCCAGAAAAAGTATCCACTGCCGACATGCTCCGGCCGCTTGGCCCTTATCATACTTATAAAAAACACCTTGTAAAAGATCTTCTTTTTAGGTATTTAAACGTTTTTTTTGCTTAGCCCAATGGATATGAAAAATTATACACTTTAATTTAAAAAAAATGTGTTGACACCAAATTAAACGTTTGTTAGCCTCCACCCACATTACTAATGTAAAGTTGTTTAAATCAAAATAAAGGTGTAATTGTTATGGAAAGTAGTCGTAAAAGCTCATGCTCTACAAATCATTTTCTGCCATTAGATGATGGGTATATTGCAAATTGCTTAGGCAATAAAGATTCTCTTGTGGAAAGAAAAAAAAATTCAAGACATTTATTTTAAAATTCAAGAAGCCCGCTGTGAAGCAATTAGGGCAGGGAAATCTGAATTTGAAATTACAATAAATTTTGAAATAGATTGCAGCTATTTTAATACTGCAAATTTTTTTAAAAATAGCTTTGGAGTACAATGGGAACAGAAAGCCTCCTGGATCAGAGTATATGAGTTTACTAGCAAGGATTCAAATAGATTTTTGAATCTCTGCGAAGAAGATTTTAAAAATATAAATGCGCCAAGTAAAATCAAGTTTACTAGTAAGAATGAGATTGAGCTACTATTTTCAAAAGCATTAATGGAAAGCAAAGAAAAAATCTCAGACGAAAGATTTTATACAACAGTATCACAGGTAGCGGAAGTTGTCGAAAAATTGAAATTAGCTAATTCAAAAGTCGGGATTGATGGTGCCAAGATAAAGAAGGAAAATATAATCATTGCAGGGGAGAGCCAATTTCAGGGGACTATGATTCCATTTTTTACTCGTGTATTAGATATAATTCCTAAACTAATCACTGACTCAAAAGAGGCGTCTCAATATACATTAAAGGGCCGTGTTGATGCAAAAGAATTTGAAGGTTCTTACCAGAAACCAATTTTTCTAAAGCCAAAAGCAGTACAATTGGATTACGATCCCACAAAGTTTTCAGATGTGAGTTTTTTGATCGATGGCAAAGAATTCAAAATGCATCGAGTAATGTTGCTTAATGTTCCCTTTTTTGCAGATGCTATGGATTCTCTTGAAGGATGTTCAAGTGGTGAACCTCAACCGTTAAATATGGTAACAGCCCGTGCTTTTGAAGAATTAAGAAACTATCTTTATAATAAACCGATATGCCAAAATAACAATCTTAGTGATTTCACATTTTGTCTTGAACTATATCAGTTATCAGATTGCATGGATGTGCCTTTTCTAAAATCTGTTGCTGTGAATGGTATTGCTGATTTGATCGATTCTAAGAACTTTATGTCAATAGCCATGGCAGCTCAAGAACTGGGTAGTCCAGAATTGAATGATTTATGTAACTGGTTTTCTATGGAAAATGGGATAACGGAGGATGACCAATTTGATATCTCTAACTATTCAGTTATTAAACTTTTACATCTTAAAGAACTTTCTCATAAATTTAATCTAGTTAAAATCGAGCAAAGCATTGACATAGAGTGTGCTAATAAAATTGATCTGAGTGATGATTTTACATCTATCTGTAAATTTATCAAAGAGAGAAAAGACAAAAAAATGTTTAAATCTTTTACTAAGACTTTAGAATCTAAAGGGCTAGTAGATAAGTTGTTAGATGATAGGGATAAATTTAAAGATCAATATAAAGCTTATAAGGAAATGAATCTAAGAGCCCCTTCCTATAAGTAATCATATTATTAGCTGGACTTATCCAAAGTCCAGTTAATTTTCAAATAAAAAAAAGAACCGATTGTGAATGTTTTGGGCATATTATTGTCGATTGAACGTGACACGCCAAACTTTTTGCAGCCAATGTACTCACGCCCAAAGTCTGTTTGCATGGCATTTAATTTAGACAGTCCAAACTTGGCATTGGAATCATATTTTCACTTAATATTTTTTTAAACTCGGGCCACGCGAGCTCAATGGGATTTTGGCTGAGTATGAAAATAAAAGAGAAGAACCCTTCTCAGGGT
>JACCVN010000225.1 GCA_013698165.1 Parachlamydiaceae bacterium
CCTTTCAGTACGTCCCGGAATTACAGGCCTTTGGCAAGTGTCTGGAAGGAGTAATGTTACATATCCAAAGCGGTTGCTGCTTGATGAGCAGTACATAGATGATTTTTCAATGTTCCTGGATTTGAAATTGATCGCCAAGACAATTCCTGCGATGTTATTTTCTAATGGAGCGTATTGATTGAGATTTGCAATTTCTTTGACTATGGACTTAATGCATCGTAGTCGTGTTGCATTGTTTCTAGTGTGTACAGCATCATTTTTATTAATTCCGGCTATATACCCGTCGGCACGCCTTTACTTTTTCGCTCCGTTTCTTGTGACATCTTTTTATCAATGTGGTTACATATCATGTTTGTGGTGTGCATTAATATGCGGATTTTCAGTTGATCTCTTTTCTGATCTTCACTTTGGGATTAATGCCCTGGTATACAGCTTAACGACATTTGTGCTCTACCGACGGCGGCGGCATTTTTTTTCTGATCGTGCGATGACCTTATCTATAATGACTTTCTTGTTTGCTTGGGTGTCTACAGCTTGGCTATGGCTGATACTCTATCTGCTGGGAGAAAAGTCTGGAGTGACATTAAAAACTTTGGTTGGCGACTTTGGAGTAATGCCCCTTATTGACGCTTTTTATGCTTTAATCTTTTTTACCCTTCCGGTTTTCTTTTTTGGAAAGCCGCTTCGGCGTGGCTCAGATTACTTTTTGCATAAATAGTCCAAAAACTGAAATTAACGATAGAAACAAAGAAAAGCTGTAAAATAAAGTCGAGCCTCTACGGCAGAAAAAATGCTACTACCACAGAGTCAAGCAGAACACAATGAGGGAAGAATGTTAACGATAAGGGACAAAGAGCAATAAGAGCAAATGACATAAAAGTCGAATTTAACGGTAGAGCAATGAACTACCCCAGAGTCTGTGGGCTCTTTGGTAGCTTATTGCTCTAATTGAACATAGCCTTAATCATGCACGTTGAGCCCCAAAGCGAAAGTCTCTTATGCTTTTGGACACAATGTGCATGGACTAATGCGAATGCTTTTTTATCCTGGCTTAGTGGCGATGATCATTTTCATCATCAAAGGAGCTATGATCATGGCTGTCATCACTATCATCGCTGTCATCGCTGTCAGCACTGTCAGCGCTGTCTTCACTGTCTTCACTGTCATCGTTATCGTGGCCATGACGCGTTGTGTTGCTATCGTGGTTATTTAGATTAGATTTTGACGATTGACCATTTGGTTGAACTTGCTTTGATGTCTGGTTGAGAGGCGATGAGGGGTTCGAGGCATCAGCTAATGGGGCTTTTGCTTTCTCTTCTTTTTCTTCCATTTCTTTCAATTGTTTCAGAGTAGGAATTTTGTGTTGTCCTAAGCAATCAGTAAATTTTCTAGCCTTTTCCTGCTGAATTTCATCTAGCATTTGCTGAATTTGATTATCGTCAGTAATTCCATTTTTCTTTAAGACATCAGAAAAAATTGACAGAAGAGTATCTCTAAAAATTTTGACGGCTACTTGACGCTGTTGTGGGTCTTTTAGTGGATTAGGAGTGATTTTTGAGGCTTTATCTTCCACTTGAGTAATGATATCTTTTTCGCTTGCTGTCAAGGCTTTTGTGATAGGGGCCCATTTATCTTGAGGAATATTTGCTTTTTTGAGAGCTCCTTCTACAAGGCTAGGGGGGAAATAGGCAATTAAAAACTCTCTTGAGCAATCCCCAACAGATGGTTGCGCGGGGGCTTCTGTTTGAGCAAAAATTGAGTTAGCAGTTCCGAGCGTAAATAAAATAGATAAGGCTAACTTGATTGGCAAATGATTCATGAAATGCTCCTTCATTGTAAAATTTCAGCAGAGGTTATCGGGAAAAGGCACTTGCCTGTACCAAAGATCTCTTCTGATGATAAAATATACTTTACAGTACATAATGCCTTTTTTCTTTTCCATCATTAACCTTAAATCCTAAAGTCGAGACAGGCTAAACATCAAACATGCAGGTGTAATCAGGACTATAAGTTTGGTTTTAGTTTTGGCTTTAAGTCAGGAATTAAGGTATAATTTAGGTAGAGACTCATTCCAAATCAATAAATTGAAGCAGGAATGAATAAAAGTAGGGATTGAAGGTTTTTTATTATGAACGTTCCCAATATGCCGCCTACTCCACCATTAAATCCTTTTATGGGAGCGCCGCCTCCACCAACTCCTACTCCACCCCCTGGTATAGTTCCTCCACCTGGAACTGTTCCTATCTTTTCCGGGGGAAAAGATCCTGCAGCTCTACCTCCTGATCTATCAAAACGACAAATTATGCCTCTGCTTCCTGAGCAGCTTTCAACGCGCGGGGCAGAATCATTACTAAATCCAGCCAGAATATTGGCGATTTTAACACAAGTGCTGGCAAAACCTAAAAATGAGAGCAATGCGCCTGAAGCATCAAAAACTGCAATGGGTCAAAGAGATGAAACTGCTGGAAAAGGAGATAGTGGCAAAGGGGCTGACTTAGTAAATATACAGGTATTTAAGCAAGAGGGTTCAAATAAAGGTTCCCAAGGGGATCAGTTTCCCAACAGTAAAAATCCTCAGGATGGCAAACTGCCTTCTTCTGAAAACTCTACAAAACTGGATGCTAAGCTTCCTTCATCTGAAAACTCTACAAAAAATGACAGCACCAAACCTGAAAGTAAAGCTTCGTTAACAGATAAAGAGCTTGCCCCTCATCTTGAAAAAGAAAGCAATCAAGAGATTAAGACTTCGGGAAAGGAAAGGCAAAATTCTCCTAGTGAAAAAGCGCCTGAAAACTTACAAGCCAAACCCGTCGAGAAGGGAAACATTGAAAATACTGAGAATCCTTTGAAGCCCCAAGAATCCAAACCTTCTACCACCGAGAATGGATTAACAAAATCTTTAGAAACAAAACAGACAGAAGATGTTCCAAAGCCTCTTGTAGATGAAAGTAAAGGTGATAAGCAGAAGATTACGCCTCAAACCCGCTCCCCTGATGTTGAAAAATCCGTTGAGAAGCCCCAAGTTGCTATGCCGGAACCCTCTTCGATTGCGACACAAACCGATAGAAATCAAGAAGCTGTTCAAAAGCCTATTGTCGATAAACCTAAAGATAGTCCGGATCGAGTTACAGAAAAGATAAAAGATAAAGAGCAGTTAGAAACAGTCCAGAGGGAAGACAAGATTCAAAATATTGATCATCCTGCCGGACATCGTGTGCTGGAGCATGGAAACGCTGAAAATAGAAGTGATCTAGCTTCTGCTCAGGCTGAAGCTGGAGGTGGTTTTGCACCTTTTGTCGACACCGATAAGGTTGTTCCTCCATGGATCGCAGTATTGTTTCAAGAGCAGCAGGAACAACAAAAGTTAAAAAATAAAGGAAAGAGTGGCGGTCATAAGCAGTCAAATGAAATTATGGAATATCGCCTTTCAGATCTACTCTTTATACTACTCACAGCGACTGTCTGCGGCTGCAGATCTATTGCTGATTATATCAATTTCATTCAATCGAGAGAAAAATGGCTTAAAGTCATTCTGGGGGCGCAATTCAACCTACCCCCAAAAGAACTCGTATGGAGAATCCTCTCTTCGTTGAATCCGGTGAATTTTCAGAATTTTTTAAGCCCATGGTTGGAAGAAATTTGTGGCCATCCGTCCAGACTTAAAAATCAGGAGGGAAAACCTGTATTGCCTGCAATTTCAATATGGCAATCGCCGATTGGTTTAATGATGGGGCAGGCAAAAGGTTCTGATCCATATCAAGATCGATTAGCGATCCCTATTCTTTTGCAATTATTTAACTTGCGCAGTGGCGTTGTTGTCTCTAAATCCGCGAGCCATAAAATCGATCTCCCAGCCCTTATTGAAAAGGTCAAGACCGATTTTCTCGTGGAAATTCATGATGATAGTAACGCCGCAGATGAAATTGTCGCGTTGATTGAAGCTGCGGCAAAGAAGGAATCACATTTATATAGGATTGAGGAAAGTTATATTGAAGGTCAGGATCGCATGGTTGTGGAATCCCTGCAGATTGACAAATCTTATAGGCTTCCGAGTTATCCTACGCATGCTCCTGCAACTCAAATTTTAAAAGTTTATGACGAAACTGTGACTTCCGGAACAATTACCATTAAAAGTTCATATTTCCTTTCAAATTTAAACTCTGTAGATAGTGAAATTTTTAATCTATTACGTCTACAAAAGCCACTCGACCGCAAAGTTGCTTGGCATCTTAATTGCCTTTTTCCAATTCTTCCTATGGCATTTGCACTGCAGCAATGTCAGCAAAATATTCTGTTGATCCGGCAATTTGCTATTGGTCTATTGCAAAAGTCCGGGGGCGTCCTCACACTGGATGAAAAAATGCATTTGGCTGCAAGCAGCAATGAAGAGCTATTGAAGCTATTGCGCTAATAAAATATGGTTTGACGTTGATGGATGGCTTCTTCTTGCTTCCTGTTATGCGTAAAAAATGCCTATCTTAGAAATACATTTATTAGTATTATCTCACTCTAATCCAGAATGCATTCCCTCAATTTAAAAAAAAATGCGGTACTATATGCACGAAATCGATCAATATTTAAGTGCCGTTGATAATTGGGTGTGGGGTCCACCGCTACTAATTTTACTTATCGGTACAGGCATATATCTTACCATCATACTCAGAGGAGTACAGTTTCGTTACCTCTTGTATGCATTTAAGCAAGCCTTTGGCAAGCAAAGAAGTAATTCCGAAGGTGATATTAGTCAATATGAAGCTTTGATGACCTCACTTGCAGGCGCTATTGGTACAGGTACGATCGTTGGAGTTTCTACTGCCATTGTCATTGGCGGGCTCGGATCGATGTTTTGGATGTGGGTAACCGCATTTATTAGTATGGCTACAAAATACGCGGAATCTCTCTTAGCCGTTAAGTACCGTATCATGGATGACCGCGGAGAAATGGTTGGCGGTCCTATGCAATATATTGAACGCGGACTTGGCTGGAAATGGATGGCGATGCTTTTTGCATTCTTTGCATCAATTGCTGCAATTGGTACCGGCAACCTACTACAGGTCAATGCCATCGCTGAAACTGTCAATCATATGTGGGGGATTGACCCTCTTTGGTCAGGCATTGTTCTGGCAATAATCGTAGGGGCTGTGCTGATCGGTGGAGTAAAAAGTATTGGTCATATTGCCGGTGTGATTGTTCCATTTATGGCCTTATTCTATATGATTGCTGGGATGATTATTATTGCAATGCATATCGACAAGTTTCCGGCAGCGATCTCGTTGATAATTTCTAGCGCTTTTAATGGTCAGGCAGCTTTTGGGGGATTCGCCGGAGCAACTTTGATGATGGCCGTGCAAATGGGAGTGGCCAGAAGTGTGATCTCCAATGAAGCGGGTCTTGGGATTTCATCCATTGCTGCCGCTGCTGCGAAAACGGACAATCCAGGCAGGCAAGCCATGATTACTATGACAGGCGCTTTGCTCTCAACTGTAGTCGTCTGCAGTATTACCGGCCTTGTCTTGGCTGTAACCGAGGTTCTTGGAAAGACAAATGATGCGGGACAGCCTTTAAATGGTGCTTCCATGGCGATTCATGCCTTTAGTACTGCGCTTACCGGTGGGGATTATGTGGTCTCATTAGGGTTGATATTTTTTGCTTTTACTACGGTCATTGCTTGGGGCTATTACGGTGAAAAATGTTGTGAATATCTTATCGGGGAGCGTTCGATTATTTATTATAGAACGATCTATGCTTTGATCATTATTCCGGGATCTCTTTTACAATTAGAAACAGTCTGGTATATCGCTAATATTTTCAACGGGCTAATGGCCATTCCTAATCTGATTGCACTTGTAGCCCTTTCAGGGGTTATTGTGGCAGAGACAAAATTTTTCCTCAAAACAGTGCATGAAGAAGAAAATGCTCCAGATCTCATTGTCGAATGAGTAGGGCTCTTTTACCTAAAGATCCTCATGGATGTCCCTATCTCTTTCTGGCACCAATGGAAGGGGTGGGGGATCGTTGTTTCCGTAAAGCAATTGCCACCATAGGTGGTTTCGATGAAGCTGTCCGGGATTTCTTGCGTGTTCCACGCAATGCACATGTCAAAAGTTTAGCGCGCCAATATGAGTCGGATGAACTGAACC
>JACCVN010000228.1 GCA_013698165.1 Parachlamydiaceae bacterium
TGATGGCTCTGTCGGCAAAGTTTTGGGCCAACCTTATAAAGGCGAATATTTGCCGAAACCGGACATCGTCCTGGTAGATCCACCGAGAGCTGGTCTTGAAGCCGCTGCCATCAAACAACTGCTAGCCCTGAGTCCTCCTAAAATTGTCTACATTTCATGTAATCCTGCATCGCAAGCAATGAATATCTCCGAGCTTATTCAAGGAGGATATAAACTTAGCATCATCCAGCCGGTCGATCAATTCCCACAAACCGTTCATATTGAAAATATAGCTATTCTAGAACTTGTACACTGTCAAGATAGAATTTCCTTGACAGCGTACTAGCCTAATCCATTAAAGGACTTCAATGCGATACTCAGTAACCCACCGCGACGGTAATACTCAAGCGCGTACAGGAATTTTAGAAACAGAACATGGAGAGATTGAAACTCCGATCTTTATGCCTGTAGGTACAAGGGCCAGCGTGAAGACACTCACAAATCAGCAACTCATCGATTGTAATGCTCAAATTATTTTGGGGAATACGTATCATCTCATGCTGCGACCGGGGATGGGGATCATTGAAAAAGCCGGGGGCCTGCACCGCTTTATGAATTGGGATAGGGCCCTTTTGACTGATTCCGGTGGCTTCCAAGTATTTTCGCTTTCCGGACTCAATAAGATCACTGATAAAGGCGTGCATTTCCAATCCCACATCGATGGATCAAAGCATTTCCTTGGGCCAATTGAAAGTATGCAAATACAAAAAACTTTGGGCGCGGATATTGTCATGGCATTTGATGAATGCTCCCCCTACCCAAGTACACGTGAAAATGTTGAAGCGGCTTTAGAACGAACACACCGCTGGGCCGGTATCTGCCGCGACTTCGAGCTGCAAAAGCATCAGAGTCTTTTTGGAATTATTCAAGGGGGCACTTACAAAGATTTACGAGAACAATCTGCTAAAGCATTAACGGGCATCGGTTTTGACGGGTATGCGATCGGGGGTGTGTCTGTAGGTGAACCCGCAGAAAAAATGTATGAAGCCATCGAAGCGACAGTGCCTTTCATGCCTCAAGATAAACCTAGATACCTCATGGGCGTTGGGACACCCCGCAACCTTGTCGAAGCTGTCATGCGAGGTATAGACATGTTTGACTGCGTGATGCCGACGCGCAATGCGCGCAATGGCACAGCATTTACTTGGGCCGGCAAAATACCGATCAAGGCCGCACGCTACGCAGAGGATTTTTCTCCAGTCGATCCGCTCCTTCCCGACTGTTACACCTCACAATTTAGTAAAGCCTACCTGCGTCATTTGATCAATGTTGATGAAATCACCGGGTTGACTCTGCTATCGCTACAGAACATCGCATTTTATCTCGATTTTATGGCAAAATTACGCCAAGCCATCCGTGAAGAAAAGCTGCTTGAATTTTATCAGCATATCTGTACGATCTATCCCATATAACCCAAAGGAAAATCTATATTATGGCAAAATTAACTTCTCTTTTTAGTGGAATACTCTTTTTTGCTTTTCAATTCTCTTTGTTTGCTGAAGAAGAAGGCCCTCCAGTGCGCGATCAAGGGATGTGGCAGACGCTCATTATGATCGCTATCTTTTTAGGTTTCTTTTACTTTATTCTTTTCCGCCCAGAGCAAAAGCGTCGCAAAGCAGCTGAAGACCAACGTGTAAAACTTAAGAAAGGTGATCGCGTTACCGCGATGGGCATTATTGGAACAGTTCTGCGTGTGCAAGAGCAAACCGTTATTTTAAAGATGTATGACGGGTCGAAAATTGAAGTGTTAAAAGGCGCAATTTCCGATGTTATCTCGGGATCAGATGAAGATGCCTCCAAAGCTGAAAAAGAAGACCGCGCTGACTCCAAGAAAATTGAAACGTTAAAGCAGTAAGTTACAGCCTATACTGCCCTTAGCTCAATCTGAGAATTTGGGCAGTATATATTTGGATTTAGTCCTTAGCGAAACGAGCTGAAAAAAAAGAGGACCCTTGTCAGGGTAACGAGGACTTATTTTGCTGACCCGTAGCAAGGCTTGCGAGCGATAGCGAAGACAGCTGCGGGTTAGGGTGCTGTTTTGTTCCTATTTCTACGTTGAATTTTCACATACATCTAAGTCTTTCAATTCTGTTTTCTTTAGAAGATTATGCCCTTAAATAACACCCTCGGATGGGGGTATGGGCCTGTAGCCCAGGGAAAGCGAAGCGCAGCCCTGGGTCCTTTAATAAAAGGATTACACCCCTGAAAGG
>JACCVN010000235.1 GCA_013698165.1 Parachlamydiaceae bacterium
AAGTGATTTAGTCATCCCTGGTGCTAATCCCATTGCTCTTCAACGTACTTACAATAGTCATAATAAGGATAAAGGATCTCTATGTCATAGCTGGGACTTGAATTTACCATCCAAAGCCACGTTTTCCTCTGCAAGGACATCTGTGGAGGTTTATGATAGAGGAACACGCCTTAACTTTAATGAGTCTACCGATAATTATCATTCAATTTCAGATAACGATTTTATGAGCGTTTGTATCGGCAAAAAGCAACTGAGTCTGGGGGTGACAAATTGTTCTAAAGGTCTTTTGAATAGTCGCACAAACATTAGAAACAGGGAATTCCATTTTACAAAAAATGGGAGTCTTTTCGAGTTGCATGCAGAATCGGGGGAGATACTTACTTATAGCCAAAAGGAAAAATGGACAAGTCAATTTGACAATTATGGGATAATTGATTTCGTGATCTCTACGAATAAATTATCTTCGGGATGTCTCTATAAATATAGCTACGATAAGAAAAATCGTCTGGATCGTGTGACATCGAGGGGTACAAAAGGTAATCTACTTAGCTATATTGAATGGATATATCCTTATAAGTTTAAGGATGCTCCTAGGCTTATGATCAGAGGCTCAGATGGACGAGAAGTCAAATATGAATATGAAAAACTCAAAAACAAAAACTATACTTTTGGTGACCGTTATTATCTGTCGTCTGTCAAAAGTAAACATGCACCAAACGTTTTGTATAAGTACAGTAACGTTTCGAGTAAGTTTCATGCTAGTATGGTCAAAAAAGAACTTCCTGAGAATAGGTACTTAAAGGTCAGGTACTATAAACAAGGAAAGAATGATGTTGGATCGAAATATTTCTATATTGCAAATGATTATGATTCGCGTATAGGCAGAGTGTCTTCACTTTATGAACCTGCCGGAGTTGACAAATCGCCTGTGATGATTTGGTCGTTTAGATATCTTCTGAACCAACGTAGCAATCGTGAAGAAGAGTTGTATGGAGGTATCACAGAAGTTGTCGATGGTCTCGGGCATAGAAAAGAGTACAAGTTTTCAAACGAGCAGCGTTTAACAAGTGTCAGCCATTTCTTGGATGATGATCACCTCTACCGTAGTGAGAGGATGATTTGGGAAGATGAAGGAGAAAAGAAAATCTGCTTGCTAGCCCAAGGGTTGACCGATAGTGATGAAAATTTGGTGATACGTAGAGATTACATCTACGATAACAATGGAAACGTTGTTAAAGAGAGCTTGAGAGGGAACTTGACGGGACGCCAATGTCATCCTGTCACTTGGGATTCATTTAGAGATGCTGAAAAATACAGCACAACCTTTAGCTATACCGACAAAGGGCTCTTGAAAACTGAAGATGATGGAAGAAAAAAAACTGCTTATGAATATCATAGAGGAACAGATCTTCTTACACTAAAATTGGTCTCCAATAGTGAGAGGATCTGTGAGCGCTATCATTACAAGTATGATTCGAATCGAGTTCTTATACAAGAAATCTGCGATGATGGGGATTCTTCGGATATTACCAATCTTTCAGGTGTGACTGAACGGCGAATCAAGAAAATAACTCCAACATCTACACAGCCCATAGGCCTTGCTGAAATCGTAGAAGAGTACTATCTAATTCCCCTAACAAATCAAGAGAAGCTTACCAGTCGTCAAGAAAATACCTATTCAATAGACGGAAAATTATTGTGTCAAAAAACATATGATTGTAATGGGCAATATTGTTTCAATAAAGAGTGGGAATATGACGAACATGGCAATGTTCTTAAGGAGATCGACCCCCTAGGTCAGATAACAACCTATCGGTATGATCAAAATGACAATCGCATTTTTCAGCAGACACCTAACCTTGAATACCGCACTTTCTTCAAATATGATTATGTGAATAGGCTTATCGCGCAAAAAGACGTCTACCGCAATGGCCTAGAGATGGTTACATCCTACTCTTATGACTGTATGGGAAATAAGATATCGAGTACGGACAAATATGGCAACACAACCCAGTATCGTTACGATGAGTTTGGAAGGCAGATCGAGCGCGTTTATCCCTCTGTCCTAGATATTAGTGGAGAACTTGTGAGTCGAGTTGACAAAATTGCTTACGATCAAATGAATAATCCCTGTGAAAAAACCGATGCTAATGGGAATACAACCAAAATCTTGTATACCGCAAGAGGGAAACCTTATCTGACAACATATCCCAATGGAGCGGTGGAAACAAACATGTACCATTTAGATGGTACCCTTGAAAAGACAATTCACACTGATGGAGTTATCACATTATATACTCATGACTATAAAGGCAGAAAAACAACTGAAGAAAAGTTGTCTCCGAATGGGGAACGTCTTTCCTTCCGTCAATGGATCTATAATGTTAATCATCTGGTCACTGAAATCGACCCAGCAGGCCATAGAATCGAGTATGATTATGACGCTTGCGGAAGGCTAACATGCATGATAAGGGGTTGTTCAGAAACGCGATATCGTTATGACTCTTTAGGAAGGAAAACCGAAACTTGGGAGATGTATGCACCTAACAAGTATCGTATTTCGGTTAGCGAATATGACAATCTCAATCGCGTAATTGTGGAATTTCTCATCGATGAATCCAACACCCTCTTTACGAAAAAAAGCTATTCTTATGATGTTGATGGAAATCGGACAGAGGTTATCATACATGACTCTTTAGATAGATTGAGCATTAGAACGGAATACAACCCTGAAAATAAACCTGTCAAAATCACACAGCCTAATGGTTCAGAAACCCATTATATTTACCATTATGACTCTTTTCCCGCAGAAGAGTTGATCGATGCAAACGGGATACGCACCATAAGGGTCATGGATGCCTGTGGTAGATTAGTTAAAGATGAGAAAATGGATGCTTCGGGAAAGTTGTTGCAGAGGGCTAATTATGTACATGATGGTGAGGGCAATCTTTTGCAAAGGTCCGATGATGTCATCATTGATGGGGAAGTGCAGAAGAGCATAAAAATTGTATACAAATATGACAAAATGAATCGAGTCATAATGCTTGTTGAAGCTGCAGGGGAGCCGCTCGAAAAAGTCACCCGTAAAGAATATAATTTGCGTGGGGAATTGTTCCGTATCTTTAAACCCGATGGGGTGATCCTGACACATGAATATGATCTTCTTGGGCGCATGATCAAATTATATTCGTCGGACGAAACCGTTCATTATACTTTTACCTATGATCAGAGTGATAATATCTTAGAGGTATATGATGCTATTCTAGGGTTAACAACGACTCGTATGTTTGATGAAGATAATAGGATGATCAGTGAGAAATTAGGAACAAACTTAGAATTTTTATATCAATACGATGCTTTAGGGAGGATAAGACAAGTAGTTTTACCCGATATGAGCAGCGTAGACTACTCTTTTAATGCAGTTTATCTAAAAGCAGTAGATCGTGGTATTTTTCATTTTGATTATGATTATTATATGACCGGCAAGTTGGCAAAAATTAGTTTACCCAATAATCTTGGTAATATCAATTACAACTATGATTGTTGCTTACGACCTATTCGTGTTGAAAGCAATCAATGGCTGCAAAACATTCCTGAAGGGGGATACGATCTTTGCGGGAATCTTGTTGAAATCTACCAAAAAGACCCTATTGGTGAACTGACATCGACCTATGCCTACGATTCACTGTACCATCTGGTCAGTGAGACAGGCGTTGCTGAACACACTTACAGTTTTGATTCTTTGCATAATCGTATTAGAAAAGATAGTACCAAGCATAGCGTCAACAGCTTGAATCAAGTGACACAGCAAGGATTTAAAAACTATGCTTATGATCCTAACGGCAATCAATCTACAATGAATGAATCTAATAGACGTGTTGAATATGTTTATGATGCGCTGGATAGATTGAAGGCAGTCATTGAGGAAGAGAACAAAACGGAATACGTTTACGATTTCTTGCATCGTCGTTTGAAAAAGACGACATTTGCACTTCAAAGCGATCAATGGGAAGAGACAGCCGCGAACTCCTTCATGTATCTTGCCGATACGGAAATTGGGACCGTAGATCAACTAGGCAATATCGTTGAAATGCGTATGCTTGGAATAGGCAATAAAAGCGATATAGGCGCTGCTCTACTTCTTGAAATTGAACAAAAGGCCTTTTTCCCTGTACACGATTTCCGCGGCAATATTGCGGTAGTGATTGATGTTCATGATGGTCAAGTAGCGGAGTGCTACCGTTATACCGCTTATGGAGAAGAGCAGATTTTCGATAGTCTTGCCAATAGACAAAAATCAGCGGTTTGCCCTTGGAGGTTTAGCTCAAAAAGAGTTGATCCGGAAACAGGTTGGTCCTTTTTTGGAAGGCGATATTACGACAGTGATATTGGCAAATGGACAACTCCCGATCCTGTAGGATTTAATGACGGACCTAACCTCTATGCCTATGTACACAATAGACCAATGATGTATATAGACCCGGATGGAAAATTTGCAATGATGATAAGTTGCAGTCATATGCAAGAAAATTCCACTAAGAACACCTGTTCACCAGGAGAATTCTTAACAAAGAATTATGAAACAATTGGAAATGTCTCTGTAACAGCCTCCAATATAATACGAGGAAACTTTACAATACATAATGAATACTCTCGTACTTTTAGGGTAGGAACTCCCATGAATGATGGGATCGGATTTGGACACGTTAATGGAGCTCGTAACAGCTTTGAAGATTCCTACAAAGCCGCATGCTTACTTTCTCAGAGAGCGGGAGGGCGCGAGGTCCGAGCTGTCTACAATCCAAGTTATGGATATTTAGATTATTTCGAAAGTGCACTCGGATTTATGGGGATATCAACAAGGCCTGTGGATTTGATTCAGGAGAATTGGATGAATTTTTTTGCTGAAGGAGGCAAGCATTTTCTTCAGGATGCCCATAGCCAAGGGGCCATCTTTGCAGGTCTTGCCGCCCACCGTACAGATAAAGAGATAATGAAAAATATCGAATTCATGGGGATAGCTCCTGCAGCTCATATGCCGGAAGACCTTTTTGGCAACGCTATTC
>JACCVN010000248.1 GCA_013698165.1 Parachlamydiaceae bacterium
TTTCGATATCATTAAGGATTCCCTTTAAGCGTTCTTCAAATTCTCCCCGATATTTTGTTCCAGCGATCAAACTACCCAGATCTAGGGCCATCAATTGCCGATTCTTTAGAGTGTCGGGAACATCCCCTTGGACGATCCGCTGCGCAAGACCTTCTGCAATAGCGGTTTTACCAACCCCGGGAGCCCCTATCAAAAGAGGATTGTTTTTAGTGCGTCGACTAAGCACCTGGATGCTCCTGCGGATCTCTTCGTCCCTGCCAATTACGGGATCTAATTGCCCTTTTTTCGCCAAGGCTGTTAAATTTTTGCAATATTTTTCAAGCGTTTGAAAACCTGATTCAGCAGTTGGAGAGTCGATGTGCCGATCACCGCGGATATTTTTTATCTGCTCTTCGACTTGATTTAATGAGACTCCTGTTTCTGCTCTCCAGGCTGCAAAGGGCTCGCCAGCACTTTTCCAATAGCAAGAAAAAAAGTGATCGCTACTCACATAGCTATCGTTCCACTTTTGAGCTAGTTGCTGGGCTTCGCTAATTCTGTTTTGTAAGCTAGTAGAAGGGGGAAGAGGCGACTTTGGTACGCTAGACAGTGTTGGAAGCCGATTAAGCTCTTGTTGAACTCTGTGAATAAGAGATTGGCAATTGCCATCAAATTTGGTGATCAGGGAACAAAAATAGCCATTAGGGTCATTAAGAAAAGCTTCTAAAAGATGGTTTTCGGTGACTTCGCTATTTTTTCGGCGAGCCGCATCACTAAAGGCCTGTTGAAGAGCTTCGGTTACACTATCGGTAAAATTCTGAGCCATGGTTATCTCCCGGATTGATCATCAATAATGTCACTATAGTGTTTATCTACTATTAGTTCAAATGGACTAAATGGATACATATGGACATACATAGTCGAAATGTACTGCGCTACAAAGTGAATTGTTCATTTGTCTACATTGATATTGCAGTAAAAATGATTTGTTCATATTGTCCATTTTAGTCCATCTGTGTCCATATGTGCCTTGTGTGTCCATGTATGTCCATTTAGTCCATTAAGGATGCATATGAGTTTCAAAAATCGTCAGGATGCCGGCAAGCAGCTATGCCAACTTTTATCACAATATAAGGGTCTAGATGTTGTTGTTTACGCCCTTCCGAGGGGAGGAGTTGTCGTAGCTGCGGAAATCGCAAAGTATTTACATGCTCCTTTAGATCTTATTTTAGCTCATAAAATAGGGCACCCTAATTACGAAGAGTATGCAATTGCAGCTGTTTCTGAAAAAGGACATCTTATTGGAACGCCTAATGAACTGGAATCTGTGGGTCATTCTTGGCTCCAGCATGAAAAACACCGTCAGATTGAAGAGATAAAAAGAAAAAGGGCCTTGTATTTGAAAGGAAGAAAAGATGTAGATGTTGAAGATAAGGTCGCAATAATAGTTGATGATGGCATTGCAACTGGACTGACAATGCAAGTTGGAATTCTCGAACTAAAAGATCGCAACCCGAGTAAAATTGTCGCTGTTGTTCCGGTATCTCCCAAGGAGACTGCTGATAAAATTTCATCGATGGTCGACGATTTTGTCGCTGTAGTAATTCCTGCAGAGAACATGTTTTTGGGTGCAGTAGGAGCCTATTATGATGAGTTTAATCAAATTGAAGATGAAGAGGTCATTGACATCTTAAAAAATTATTCAGGTGATATCTCAAAATAAATATTTCGGTTTGGGGCAGCTATGGAAAAATTGATACATATTACTAAGGAAAGCGTTAACTTAGAGGGAATGCTAAAAATCCCTGAAGGCGCTACAGGCATTGTTCTCTTTGCCCATGGAAGTGGCAGCAGCAGGTTCTCGCCGCGAAATAACTATGTTGCAAATATATTGAACGACGGAGGACTTGCCACTCTTCTCATCGACCTCCTCTCCAAAAAAGAAGATGAGATCTATCAAACCCGTTTTGATATAGACCTCTTAAGTCAGCGCTTGAGCCTCGTTGTTGAATGGCTTGAAAAGCAGACTTAAACAAAACACCTTACAATTGGTCTCTTTGGATCAAGCACCGGAGCTGCCGCAGCCTTAGAGGTCGCAGCAAAATTAGGGAAAAAAATTAAAGCTGTGGTATCGAGAGGCGGCCGCCCTGATCTTGCTATGCCGACCTTACATAGAGTATTGGCAGCCACTTTACTTATTGTGGGCGGCGAGGACTTTGGCGTCATTGAATTGAACGAACAGGCCTTTGAAAGATTAGATTGCGAAAAGGAATTCGAAATCATCCGAACAGCTACACATCTCTTTGAAGAACCGGGTTGCCTTGAAGAGGTCTCAGGGCTTGCTAGAGGCTTGTTCAAGAAAAATC
>JACCVN010000255.1 GCA_013698165.1 Parachlamydiaceae bacterium
CCTTTCAGACTATCGGAAACGATTTCACGTTTAATGTAATAGCCTCCTGGAAACTTTGCACAATATTTTGAGGAACACACCCGTGAATTCTCTCCAAGGGGTAAATAAGCATTAAATCTAAAATTCAAGCAGGGCCCTAAACTTTCAAACCCTATTCCTATTTGGTTGAACGATCGGTCATGGTAATTTCTATAATCGCAATAAACATTTGCTCCCAGAATAGCTTTAGTAAAATAGGGTGCGAACCTGAATCCTACCCCCATGTTAGCAGCATTTTGACATTTTTCTCCAAAGCCGTGGCATCTCAGATCTACAAATGGGTAAAAATTTTGATAATTGCACGAGAAAGAAAACGCCTCGAGAGAATTGTAACTGGAAACTTCTCCAAGAGCCGATCCTTCATTCCTGCGGAGAGAACGAAAATGAATGCCATTAGTTGGTTCTTCTAGAGCTGAATCTGAAGATTCATCTGCAGACAAAGCCGATTGCAGAATAATTAGAAATGTAAAAATGTAAAAATTTCGACTGTTCATTTCTTCATTTATAAACAATTATTAAAATAGCACCTATATTTTTTAGCTTAAAAGCGTGATATTAAAATTAAAAGTAAAAACTTTAAAAACGATAGCGACAAATTACAAATTATTGTATACCAGATTTTTTCAAATTAAATGAGGTTAACACATGCTGAAAAAGACATTTACTTTTATTTTTTCATTTCTGGCCATTGCATTATCGGCAACTGGATATCAATCCGATTTTGTGGACTACGATTTCCTGGCTCAGCAAGCTGAGTCGTCGTCATATACAGATCATATTCCGCATTGGAGACGTTTGTTTAATACGATGAAGGTTCGTGGCATGCTAGAATGCGGCTGTGGATACTCGACAGCCTATTTTATGGACCATGCTGAAAAAGTTATTTCAATTGAATATATCACCCCTGGGTATGGGGATGATTGGTATCAGGTTTGTGTATCGCTTTTTGCAGATAGGCCCAATTGGATTCCAATGACATATAATGCCAATTTTCGAAGCAATAGCTTTAATAACGCCTGTGCATATCAATGCGCTATGCATCAAGACTATGCATTAATTGACCCAACTTATTTGAACGAATTGGATAGACATTTTAAAGAGCAGATCAAAAATGCTCAAGAGAATGGTTATCCTATTGATGTGGCATTTGTTGATCCTGGGGTTTATGTCAGAGGGGACCTAGTCAAATTGCTGCTGAAGAACAATGTGCCTATTGTGGCCGCACATGATACTGCGAGCGATAATGGAACTAAGGAACTGGAAAATCTCTATGGCTGGAATAAGGTGTCCACACCGGCGAATTATGTAAAGATTTACATTCCGTATGGTCAAGGCACGACTTTTTGGATAAATGCACAATTACCGGTTGTTGTAGCTTCCTTATTGGCCTACAGGGATGCAATCATTCAATTGAAGGATAATGGCGGCAACTCCAGTTGGGAAGATATAACCCGCCTTGCTGACATGTCCCACTTTTTACCATAAGGATATACACGACATATCTGAATCTGAGAAA
Source organism: Parachlamydiaceae bacterium (assembly GCA_013698165.1). GTDB lineage: Bacteria > Chlamydiota > Chlamydiia > Chlamydiales > Parachlamydiaceae > JACCVN01. The sequence goes on from JACCVN010000255.1 coordinate 1,556, forward strand.
TTTTGGCTGCGCCAAACCCCGCAAGCTTTCGCGTTGCCCAAATTCTTAGATTGAGCAAAGGGCAGTATATAAATTTCAAGCTGTTTGAAGGGCCTGCAGCTGGCATCAACGTCTATCCCTGCAAAATATATGGGTTGCAAAGATGGTCACTGAGGGCACTATGGATCAAGCCATTAGTCGCAAGAAGATTTCCTTCGAAAAGTTGAAATTCAGAAAGATCAAAGGCGGAGACTCTACCCTTCGCCTCTTTTAGTATGATCACACCTGCCGCCATATCCCAAGGTTTTAGTCCTTTTTCCCAATACCCATCTAAACGCCCCGCGGCGACATAGGCCAAGTCTAAGGCGGCAGATCCTAGTCGCCGCACACCTTGAGAGATATGGGTCATATGAAAAAATTCACGATAATTATTATCGGAGTTTTCCCGACGATTATATGGAAAGCCAGTGACTAGCAAACTTTTTGTCAGTTGTGTCACTTTTGAAACATGCAATTTTGTCCCATTGCAATAAGCCCCTAGGCCTTTAGCAGCATGAAAGAGTTCTTTAGTGATTGGATTATATACGACGCCCACAATTGGCTTCTTATGGTACAACAAAGCAATTGAAACAGAAAAAATCGGAAACTGATGTGTATAATTTGTCGTCCCATCTAATGGATCGACACACCACATATATTCATTTTTGCCGCTAAATTTTGCCCCACCTTCTTCACCTAAAAAAGCATGATCAGGAAAATGAGTATGAAGAATATCCATGATCAAAACTTCAGACTCCTGATCAGCTTCTGTTACAAGATCTCCGCTAAACTCTTTTTCCTTGATGGCAGAGAGTTGACCCCAATATTTTAAAAGGATCTCACCAGCTTGAATCGCAGCATCTATAGCCACTTTAAGGAAATGCTGCAGCTCATGTTCAGTTTGAGGCATAAATATTTTCCTATGTTGTCAATTTAATACCTGTGCAACCTTTAGAGGCTAAGGAAAAAGTATTCCAATGGTAATAGGCTTAAAGTCAAAATCGACAGGGTAAAAGAATATTGCCATTTAAGCCGCAGGCGTTTTCTAAATTAGTTCTCTTATTTGTACTCGAATAAATTTTTATCGACAAGCTTGTATGGATCTAGGCAGATTTCTAACGTAGCCAATAATTTTAGAAATTTCTATCCTTTAGTTTTCATAGGAGAATTTATATGGAAAATGAAAAAACCGAAGACACACATTGCATAGATCGCATATTAATAACCTGAGGAAATGCTATGGGAATTCATTTCGAAAAAGCCACTCATCAACATAAAAAAGTCATTTTTCAGTGGCTTGCCGAACCACATATGATTGAATTTTGGGACAATAGTCAAG
>JACCVN010000256.1 GCA_013698165.1 Parachlamydiaceae bacterium
TTTAGTTTTTCTGCATCTTCTTCAGAAATTGTGCAGCTGAAGCGTTCTTCAAAATTCATGATTAGCTCTGTCAAATCTAGTGAATCGGCATTTAGGTCTTCTACAAAAGATTTAGACGGACTAACATCTTCTTTATTGACTCCCAACTGCTCAACGACAATATCAATGACTTCTTGTTCTACAGACATAAAATATCCCTCTGTTTTGTTTTCCGGAGAAAAGCGGCAAAACTCTCTCCCGGTAAATTTTGATATTAATGAGTCTATGAAATTACACTAATTATCAAATCTTGTCAAAGACGAAGATGACCTCTCTTTCATAAGACTTATACACTTGCCCAAGAAGCGACTTTTTATCGTAACTACATTATCAAAGTTAAATTTGCGATATACCGACCTTTACAAAAATTAGATTTGACTGCGAACTTATCCCATCAGCAGACCACCATCGACTGCGATCACTTGTCCCGTCACATAATCGGATAGATTACTCGCCAAAAATAGTGCAGCCTTAGCAATCTCGTCAGGCTTCCCAAAACGCCCCATTGGAATTTGATTCAATGCGCTTTCGCGCTGAGTTGTTGTCAAAGATTCCGTCATCTGGGTATCTACAAATCCAGGCGCTATGCAATTCACACAAATTTGTCGGGTAGCAAGCTCTTTGGCTAAAGACTTTGTAAATCCAATCATCCCTGCTTTCGAAGCTGCATAATTAGTTTGGCCAGGGTTCCCGAAGACACCTACCACTGAGCTGACATTAATAATTTTTCCTTTCTTTGCCTTTAGCATAGCCCTTGTGACTGCTTTGCATGTATGAAAACAGGATTTAAGATTGGTTAACATCACAGAATCCCAATCATCATCAGTCATTTTCATAAGGAGTTGATCGCGAGTGATGCCTGCGTTATTGACCAAAATATCTACATGTCCATAGGCTTCTAAAATTGATTTTATGGTATCCGCAATAAGCTGACCATTTGAAACATCCACTTGATAAAAATGAATATTAGCATCGCAATGTAAATGTTTAATTTCATTTACCACCTGCGCGCCCCTTTCAGCATGGCTACCAAAAATAAGTACCGTTGCACCCTCTTCCACAAATTTTATTGCGATGGCTTTACCAATGCCTGCCGTACCGCCGGTAATAATTGAGACTTGATCTTTAAGCAATTCTGTCATGAAAGTTCCCTTTCCATAGTTTTTAAATCTGTCATTTTTTCAATATTTAATGTAGGTATTGGAATTTCAAATTTAATGCGTTTATTAAACTCTGTAAGAGTTTTTTTGCATCCGATCTCAATAAAGAGATCCACACCTGAAGTGTTCAAACAATGCACACTTTTTTCCCATAAGACAGGATGCGTCACTTGTTTAATAAGGTTAGATTTAACATCTTTAATATCTTTGGAAAATTCACCTGTCACATTCATGACCAGATCAATATTAGAGCTTATTAAAGGTGCAGCGTTGACATGTTCTGATAATCGGTCTTCAGCAGACTTCATTAATCCACTATGAAAAGCTCCATGGACTTGCAAAGGCAGCGTGCGTTTGGCACCGCGGATCTTTGCCTCGGCAACACCTGCTTCTATCCCTTTAAGAGTCCCTGAAATAACAACTTGTCCGGGGCAATTAAAATTTGCCGCCCAAAGGTCATTTGGCATAGCTAAATCGGAAACAAGCTTTTCAACGGTTTCAGCATCTAAACCTAGAATGACAGCCATAGTCCCTTGAGTAGACTCACAGGCTTCATTCATATACTGTCCACGATATTGGACTAATTTAAGACAATCAGAGAAACCGATCCTTCCGGATGCATGCAGTGCTGTATATTCCCCTAAACTTAATCCTGCACAAGCTTGTGGAAGGATATCGGGAAATGAAGTTTTAAATGCTCTCAACAGCGCAACAGAAGTAACATAAATAGCTACTTGGCTATTTTTGGTTTCCGTCAATATATTTTCAGGGCCATGAAAGATCAAAGAAGATAGGTTTCTACCTAATATATCATCAGCCTCTTCAAACGTTTGCTTGGCTATTGGAAATGCTTCGCTGACATCTTTTGCCATACCGACATATTGTGCTCCCTGACCAGGGAATAGGAATGCAATTTTTTTATATTTGCGCATTTTACCTCAAATTGTTATTGATCAGTTTCGGCAAAGGCTCGGGCTTGATCACGAAACTAATTAGTCCATTCCGAGAGTCTAATTAAAAACCTAAAGTTTGGTGAGCACAGAAGCTCCCCATGTCAACCCTGCACCAAAAGCTACTAGCAAAATATGCTCTCCTTTATGAATGTCATGCTGCTGCTGCAGTTCATCTAAGGCTATCGCAATGCTCGAAGCAGAAGTATTTCCGTATTTAGCAATCGTTTTAAATACTCTTTCTGCAGGAATACAAAAGTTTTTTGCTACGGCGTCCATAATTCTTACATTAGCCTGATGAGGCACCAACCAACTCACATCGGTATCTAAAAGGCCAGCTTTAGCTAAGCATTCTTTAGAAGCCCCTGCCATCTGCCTGACGGCATGCTTAAAGAGCTCCTTTCCTTCCATCTTGATATAGTGCTGCCGGTTTGCTAGCGTGTCTGCTGAAGAAGGCTGGCGGGTTCCTCCTGCAGGAATGTAGAGAAGTTCGGCCATTTCACCGTCTGCCCCAAGACAAATGGCGTCAATAGAAAGTCCTTTCTGCTCGTCAGAGATCACTGCTGCGGAGGCACCATCCCCAAATAATATACAAGTATTCCGGTCCTCATAGTCGACAAAGGCTGACATCTTTTCGCTAGCAATTAACAGCACACGTTTGTACATACCCGACTCAACATAAGCTTTTGCCAAAGAAAGACCATAAATAAAACCTGTACAAGCAGCTTGAACATCAATGGCAGCAGCATTTTTTGCTCCAATAAGACGCTGAACGATTACCGCGGTACTTGGTGAAATGTAATCCGGCGTCATAGAGGCGACAAGAATAATATCAATTTCCTCTGCAGCAACACCTGCTTTTTCTAAAGCTTTTAAGGCCGCTTTTGCTCCCATGTCAGAAGTAAATTCAGTTTCCTCGGCGATACGCCGTTCTTTAATCCCTGTGCGGGAAAAGATCCACTCATCATTGGTTTCAACCATCTTCTCTAAATCAGCATTTGTTAAAACTTTACTTGGGAGGTATGATCCCATTCCAATAATTCGTGCTTGTTTTTTAGAAGACATATTCAACCTCAATTGATCGGGCAAATTCCTAAGTATAAAAGATACAGGTTAATGAAGGCAACAAAATCATGGACTAAATTGGACAGAATGGACTAAATGGACAATAAAGTTTTTTAGTAATGACTAGTTCATGATTATCCTTACGCCTATATTCGTCCATTAAGTCCGTTTCGTCCATTCTGTCCATGATTTTTCTTTTATCTTCATCCGCTAATGTGATAAAATCCTCTATATGAAATACCCTCTACAAGTTATAAAGCTTATTGAAGTTCTTAAAAAACTGCCTGGCGTAGGAAGTAAAAGTGCCGAACGCTTCGCTTTTCAGATGATTCAATGGAAAAAATCTGATTTGTCAAGTATGGCGGAAATTATCTCTGCAACAGCTGACAAGCTTCGCCTATGCTCTACCTGCGGGTGTCTTGCTGATGAAACGCATTGCCGGTTTTGCGAAGAAAGTCGAGCTGCATTTGGCGCAATCTGTGTGATAGCCTCCTTACGCGATGCCTATATTATTGAAGAAACTAAAGAATTTAAAGGCTTTTATCATGTAATTGGTGGACTTCTCTCCCCAATTGATGGTCATGGCCCGGAACGTCTTGAAATTGAAAAACTTAGAAAAAGAATTCTCGTTTCAAAAATACAGGAGTTAGTGATCGCTCTAGACTCTACCCTTGAAGGAGATGCGACAGCCTTATTTCTAAAAAGTGCACTTAAAGAT
>JACCVN010000261.1 GCA_013698165.1 Parachlamydiaceae bacterium
AAATGGATGTTAACTTTCCATTCACTTCCATTATGGTCAATAAATGGTTCACTGCCTAAATCAAATTTTTTACCTTCATAATCAAAAAAAGTAACTTATACCCATTTTCCATCTCTTACTTGAGCTAAGATCTTTATTCTTTCTAATACCTTTCGAGACATTTCTAAAATTTCCTCCTTTGACAACGGAAAAAACTAAAATTTTTGGGATAAATTAGAAATTTAACTATATGTTATTTTAGGGGAGCCTATGAAAGCAATTCTTTCATTTGAATTATTTTGAACGGCATTCATTTTCATATAAAGCCAAAAGGGCTTCACAAGCAATTTTTGACTTGTCAATTTTTCTATCTTTACGCAAGCGATGTATATACAGCTCTGTAAATGCAATTTCTGCTTCTTCAGTTAAATATAGAGTTGTCTTTCTGTTTATCCTTTTTGCAGTAGCTCAGGCAGAACGCCATCGCATCCTTGAAAGAACCAATGAAGGTCGCATTGAAGCCAAGTCCAAAGGCATAAAATTCGAGAGAAAATGAAGAATTGACAGGGAGAAAATAGTTTCTCTTCGAGCCAATGGAATCGGAATAATAGAGATTTGAAACAGGCTAAGATTGGGAGGCCTACCGTGTATAAAATTACTTAAAGAAGCTGGATCAATTTAACACAATAATTCATAAACCCATCTTGGTTACTTATCTGAGATGGAAAACACTTCTTAACGTACATATACCATCCGGCCACAAACATCAAATTACATTGACAATAATTCACAAGGACCTATCGATTTTAAAAATTCGTGGATCACCAAATCTTCTTGTCGGGTCTAACTTTTGCCTTACGCCGGGTTCCACCATATAGAGTTCTAGTTGTTGTAAATTTGTATTTTTGTGTCCTTGAGAGTTATTTTAGGGAAATTAATGGCATAGAGGTTGAAATTGAATTCCTTAATGATGATAACACGCGGAAAGACAAACATAAAAACCTTACAATAGAAAGCGCTGGAATTACCGCGCAACAATTATCTTTCTTAAATATGAGCATCGAGAACACAAAAAAGTTTCACACTTTTTCTGGCATAACCGGTTACGTAGTCTCACCGGGAGCTTGGATATTTCATAAAGGACTTACATTCCCGAAGCGCACTGACAAGACTAAAATATATAAAGATCTCTACGGTATCTGTATGTAGCTATACAACTTGGGGGATTTTCAAAAACCGCAGTCAATGAATTAAAACATCTTTCCATTCAAAATCCCAAATGGTTTAAAACATTTTGCATGAATCTACACATTGGCTAGATACTGCCACACCACAGGAGCTAATCTTTCTAGCAAAGCCAAGGTTTCAGATTCAAGTTCCTTATCATTGTTATCCCTTGCATCTATGTACAAAGACTCCACGCGATGTTGTATCTTTCTGAGCAACTTCTTGAATAAACCTAACGGCCTTGCCTGACTCTTCAGCTTGCAAGCTTTCAATCCATGCTTTAATTGGAATTTTTACGCTTCTATCAATTTTTTCGACCATGGCACTGATTTTCTCAATTTTAGTGCAAGGGACCTCAACATCATTGATTAGCACGTCGGTGTTGATGATGTTCAAAATCCTGAAGCGCACTAATTGAGCCAAATCTTCCGATATCTCAAAATCAACTTTAGCTTTCTCAGCCAAATATTCGATGACACCCATTTGTGGCAAACCAATAGGGTTTTTTTTTAGATGTTCCTCAACCTGTTGCAACATTGTTAAGGCAACTTTCCTGACACGCTCCGCTTCATCAAAAATAGCGCTGCCTTGCAATTTTTGCTGAACCTCTAAGGCCGTGATTTGGCAACCGTAGTTTTTTACCAAAGCATCAAATTTTTTGTACTGGTGATCAATGATCGCTTCGGCGGCTTCGCAACAGATTTCTATAACTAATTTGGCCAATACGATATTTTTTGTGTAACTGGCCCCATAATGTTCAGGCTTCCCACCTTTTGGCAATTTCATCTCTTCAAAGAAGCTTTTGCCTTCTTTATTGATGTTTACCGTCGATGGTAAAGCTGATTTATATAAACTTATAGACATAACAACTCCTATTATAAAAAAAATAATTTAAAACAAAAAAATGTAGCAAAGTTGAAACAAACCTGGCTATAAAATAAATTTTAATATTAATTGAAGTCACAGGAAGTAGTTAACTAAAAGAATAAATAGATTTTGTTGAGGTTTCGGTTTCCCGGTATAAGTT
>JACCVN010000275.1 GCA_013698165.1 Parachlamydiaceae bacterium
TGAATATGTGAAAAAAATGTTTGATGTACTCCTTGAAAAGCTTTTTACAGTCGATTTTAAAAAGGAAGTGGATGAAGTAATATTAAAGCAATGCTACCGCTTGCTTAAAGATGTCGATTTGGAATGCCTTCAAGAGTCCAAATTTATGCATGCTTTAAAATGGCTGTCTGCGGCCGAGAAAAATAATAGTGATGCATATGTTGATGAGACACTTTATCTATTGAAAATGCTTCTTCAAAAGATGGGTTCCGATTTCTCGACTGAAGTTGCTATTGTGGAAGTTTCAAAGCATCTACTGAAATCTCTCAAACCTATCGTGCTCAAAAAACAATCAATCCCCAACGATTTGAAGCAATTGATCATCTCTTCTCATTCAAAAATAACGCAGATATTGCAGACGACAGCTTACCTGGAAATATTTTGTGAATATCTAAATGCCTTGCATCACTATCAACTCTCTATAAAAATCACCCACATCCTACTGCCGCAGGCTATTTGGATTGCTTCTGAATATCTCAAGAAAGAGGTCTATGATCCCGCTAAACTACAAGAAATTCATAAGCTTTTAAATAATTTCCTTCAAGGTTCACCCTCTTCAGAAATCAACAGTAACATCAGCTGTAGTCTTGCCACTGCTCTATTAGCTCATAAACTTCCTGTTCTAGCGATGAGAGAGATTGAGAAAGCTGTTATATCATCTTCTGACAAGGGTCTAAGCCTACCTCTTGTCACTTGGTGTGAAACACTTCTCGAACAAAATGAACCGCAACTTTGTCTGATTCCCTTAAAAGTAATTAAAGGCTTACATATCCAATCTTCCTTAGTTGCAGAGCTCTATCTCAGAACTTCAAAAATGCTCCTGGACAAGCACTTTGAGATCTCAGTACACCTGATTTTGGACAATTGGAATCTACTGCAAACACACTGTATTTCTCATGGACTCTTAATAGTTCATTTGAAAACTATGATTCGAAATATTTTTACATCCACACAAGAAATTGATGTCCTATTTTTGTTCTCATCCCTCATGGACATTTCTAAATCCCACGATGTATTATTTATGCGTGAACAGCTAAAAAATTGCTGCGCTTACATTGATAAACCACCAAAAAATACTCATCCAAAAGAACACGCTGCTCGTGTCGTCGAAATCATCACTTCAGTTTTTTTTAAAACGACTTCTATTGAAGCTGAATCATTTTCTCATAAATGGAAGATATACCATGCGATTAAAACTCTTGTAGAAAGTCAAAAAAGGGAACTGATTTTTCTTGGGATAAAACAACTTAACTTTCAGTACCAGGAATTGTTTTCCATTTTATTTATTGAACATCCGAAGATCTGGGTCGCGCTAAGCCAAAAAGCAATCAGTAACTCGTTTCTAACTTGTATTGATTATTCAATGTCAACATCAGAATCGTCTGAAGTAAAGCTTTTGATTCAATACCACGCAATGATTATTTATTTGTGTCCTGCTATCAATCATCCCAACCATGAAAAAGAATTATCTCTGTTTTTACTGAAAAATTCTCTGTATCAGAATGCCGAGGATGTAGAGTTTGCTATAGATCACTTTCTAATCATGCTTAAAAAATATCATGTCGATTCTGTATGGGTGGAGATAGGTATGTCTCTAGCAATAGATTCTCTTATTAAGATGTCGGCATTGTCTAATGACTATTTAGTTCATTTATCCATTTACAAAAAGCTTACGGTCAATTTTGGGGAATTAAAAAGCGATAAATTTAATACTTTCTTAACCCGCTTCGTTGAAAAATGTCTTCATTATGATTTTCTGGACAGCCGTATTAGATCTTTAATACTTTTTCAAACAGGGATTGCACTAGAAGGTCTACTTAATCATTATAAAATAATAAATAAAAAAGAAATCATTTTTCATGATAATGGCTCTATAAACCCAATCTATCAAAAGGAGATCACTGAAATTATCGATCTTGTGGATAGGTACTTATTTTGTCTGCCAATTCAAAATTATGAATTTATTATTACCCTTGATCCTGTAAATAATGAAATCGAAGAAACAACGTATGACTTAACTAAAGGCTCAAAATTCACGTGCAAAAGGCGACTTTTCAATCAAAAAGAGAAAGATGTATTTAATCCTGAAATTAAAACATTCAAGGAAGGGGAAAAAAAGGACGGTATTGGTAGATGTTTTCCCATAACTAAAGTATATTTTACTAATAATTTTATTGAACTGGTGAAAATTTTAGAAGACTTGGATTACTCTAAGGCCTATCCTAAATTGTCACTGATTTTCCATTTAGTCGCTTCAGACGAATTGAAAATAGCATTGGTTGACGCTCCCATACACCTTTCCGAGAAATCCAAAAGAGAAAATAAACTTTTACAATTTCAAATGGTATACGATTCAATAATTACAACTTTAAATCGATTAATAATACTAAAGGATTTTTTTTCCTCAGAGAAAGCCCTATCAATAATCCAAAACATTCCTCAATGTTTATGGGAGATCTATTTAGACGAGTTTACAGATCTTTTAATGATGACATTGAGTAATAAGCAACTTTATCCTAATCAGATCGTTCCCATAAGTAGGCTTTTCAATGAATTATTAGAGAGAAATAAATGTACTTCTAATTGGATCTCCACATCGACGAAACTTTGTTTCCATGTTCTTGAAACGCTAAACAGCTGCCTAAACATCGATGATGGGATGAAATTGAGTCAAAAACCTTCCGAATTCTTGTATTGCGTTTTTTTCTTTTTCAATGACTCTTTAAGGCAGGGCCTTATTGAAAAAGACCATCCTGGATTTATGTACTACTTTAAAGCTCAGCTCCGAAGGATGGTTGCTTTAAATTCCATGCGAGCAGAAAGAACATCAATTGCATGCTTCGTTGAAGCATCTTTAGATAGGAACCCCAATTATGAAGCAGAAATTTTTGAACTCATTAGTCAAAATTATCAGCATATTATCTTGCTTGAACCTGAAGTTTTTGAACATAACATTAATATTTCAATAATGCTCTCTACCAAAAAATTTTTTAAAACACGTTTAAATCTGCATGGGAATACGTTGAGAAAATTACTTCAACATTTTGATTTTCGTCTCAACAATGACCCACCTCAAGAGCTTCATTACTATTCGAAGCATCTTACAGCACTGTTCTCGCAAATTTATATTTGTCCCAATGAAAAGGTTCAAGGGACTTTAAGATTAAAACTTCACAGTATTGTTCGTAATCATATCGATAAATTTCTTACAAAAATCGATTCGCCGAAAATATTAGAAAAAAATATTGAAAATTTAATATTGTTAATCCAAGTGAAATATTTTGACGATTCGACAGAATCGCTTAAGCAATTAGAGATATATAAACAAACGATTGCAAATACTTTTCAAATATTTTGCATTCAGAAAACAGTGACAAATAAATTATGCCTAGCAATCAGAAAACTGCTTTCAGAGGAAGAGGTGATGCGCTTTTTTACAATGGCTGAGCTTTTTAATCTTCCACAAGTCGAGAACTCTAAAACAGATCTACCTTGACGGTTCTTGCGTGTGGAAGCGATTGTAAGTGTTGCTGTTCTTTGTTCTGAAAATTGCAGCTTCGTGATATGCTGTCTGGAAAACGTTTGGCATTAAAAAAGTTCTTTTCAAGTATCGTGTGGAAACAATAATTCGTAGATTGCTATCGATTGAATAGCTCTTCTTTCATTCAAATAAGATATGAACCTTCCAAATTTTATTTATAGTAATTTGTTAATTTTTTGCAGTAATATAGATCTCGCTTTTGAAAAATTTAAAAGCTGGTTGATTTTTGTGAGCAAACCAAACCTGGCAAAATCCTGGCTTACTTTTACTTTTTTATATTTTTACATATTTTTAATCACTTTAGACCAAGCTGTAGGCGCATTGATCCTTTCCATAACTATGCTTAGATGGATCTTTTGCACCATTTTTGCAAGATGCTGTATCAGAATCTTAAATCACTGTTATAGTAAATGCTGTGAAAGTCTTAATACAGTCCCAAAAAAGGATGTAATTTCCAACCAAAAATCCGCAGATTTTCCTGATAATGATCAAATTTATAAAAAGTTTTCTCAATTGAATAATTTAAAATATATTTAAGGAATATATGATTCCAAATTCTCTCTATGGCAAGTCATTAGCGAATAGCCAGTTTGATGAAAAAACGTTTCAGGAAAAGCCGGCCTCGTCTTCACACGAGCTAAAACCGGAATTTAAAATTTCTAATCAGAAGAAAATGAGTCCTTTTGACCAGTTTTGTCAAGATATTAAGAATGTCAAGCTCGTGGGTACAAATGGTTTAGTGTTTGAAGAGATCGTGCAAAAAAATCCTCTTAAGAGTTTTGATGGAAAAGAATTAAATTGCTGGTTTGATTTTGTATGCAGACCCATTGAGACAAAGTATGGGGTTGCTTTTACACTATTAGAATTTTATGCCTTCCTCATAAGTATAGGGCCTAAAGTGGGCGTAAATATTATCTCCACAAATATTTCAGGGCCAGCTTTACCCTTTATTTTTTCAAGTTACTATGTTCGTTCAGTCAATGAGTGTTACACACAAAGGTGCAAAGAGCTAAATATTGATGCTAAAAAGGAACTGATTCCTGACAAAATTGCCAATGATTTCCAATCTGAATATTCATGTTACGATTTAGCGACAGGCATTGAGGGCGACATCAAAGTTGCAAAAAACCTAGTGAATAAGTTCTTTGAATGGAAATGGAAACTTTCAAATCCCTTGACGATGAAAAACTATGATTTAAAATTTGCCATTTGTAAGGTTTTATCATTTGGCGATCAACCTGGAATAGAGTTCTCCAAAAATCATTTTTTAAATGAACCCTTTTCTCTAGCATCTGAAGAGAAGAATCTCTATTGGTCTGAAGAAGATGATTTCAATGACAATGAATTTGCAAAGGCTTCTTTTGGGCAGATCGCTCATAAGTTTTTTCATGAGAAAAATGTTGACGGTACATCATTTTTACATCAACACTTGATTGTACCAGTAATCAAACAAGTTAAAAAAATCATTGAGATAATAGACACTGGAGATATTCCTCCCCATGCAATACCAAGCATGCAACTCCTTCCTAAAATAACTCCTAAGCATCTATCTCAAGGTGGATTGCAATCGGTATTTGATCAAGCCAGAAACTTAATGCGTTCCATTTCAAAAGGGTGGGTCAAATATATTTCCGATAGATTCAGTGGGTATGAGATTCTGCAACCGGATTTGCTTGAAGAGTTACTGAGTAAAATCAAAGAGGAGGAATGCCTACCCTTTCTTAAAGAACAGTGGGAATGTTACCATTTTAAAAATCCTTTAGCTTTGATTGCTCTTGGATTCAACGCCCTTCACTCTCTTCCCCATAATTATGAGCATGAATCCAAGTGTGAAATCTGGTGGGAAGAGATGATGCGATGGTATGATTCAGAAGTTTTAAATTTGAAAAATGCTAAAGAAACAATTTCTTTTGAGTATGCAGGCAATTGTGAAATTCTGTGGGAAGAGTTATTAGGCTTGCATGGTTCAGAAGTTTTAGATTCGAAGAATGTGCCGAAAGATTCGATTTCTGATGTAGAAAAATTGCCTTTCTTGATGGTCTTGAAAGCAGTGCTTGATAAAAAAATTGTCCCTTTTAGTGTATGCTGCCATTTTTTACAAATTTATGGATGCCTGCTGCTTTCAACTTCCCAAAATGTTGTTTCTTCTGTTCCGAAGGTGCGATTAAGCAATTCGAAGGGCGACTGGCACGAGTTGAATATTTCTGAAAATAATGATTATGGGATTTCCCTTGCTTTAGATCTAAATTGTGCACTTTCATCTTTATTGAGATCAAGTAATTCTCAACTTGATGCACTTAGTGATTTCACTAAATATCTTACGCCAACAGTAGCATACGATAAGAATTTTATCCCTCCAGGTCTTTTTAACGAATCTCTTGCCAACCAAGCTTTAGAATGCATTACCCATCCTCATAAAACTTTAAAAAAAATAGGTTTTGAGCTGCTTCTTCTATATGCTTATTCAAATCCGGAATTATGGTTATTGAAAAATTTTAATAAATATTTACCTTTGATGATGGATGACAAATTAGCGATGACTAATTTGGAAGTTGTTTTAAATGGCTTTGCAAATAATATCGAAACTCAAAAACTTGTCTCTCCGCTTAAAATTTTCTGTCAAACTGTAAAAAATAATTCTTTCCACGGATCTTACGAATACTGTGCGGCTCTGACATCTTCCGAACAGAGTTATAACTCGATAAATCTGTATTCCCAGCTCAAATTAACGCCTGATGAAAAGATCAAATACATTAGACTTCTTCTTTCACAACAACCTATTGAGGCGGCAAAAATATTTGCTGCTTTACAAAATGAAAATCAAATCAAGATCAAAGAGGAAATTTCATTATTTCTCGAGATTGCTGAATCAATCAAAAAGAATCAGCTTCAACATTCCTATGCATCACAATTGCTAATTGTCACAAATTGTGCTAAACGGCTATTTCGCGAACCACGCATGGAATCTGTTTTAAAACCTGCTTTTGCTCCAATAATTGAGATAATCAATTCCTTAGTTTCATTAAATCTGATCCCTGAAGCTCTAGATCTCTTAGTGACGTGTTCGGCGGTAAAAATTAGTTTGGTCAATGGGAATATAGACACTGAAGCCTGGCTGAATGTCTGTGAAAAGGGTCTTACGCATCCAAAGATTGAGATAAAACATCTACATGAAAAATGGCATAATCGTTTTACTGTCAATTGTAAGGATCAAAAGCTTTCACTTAGAAAATCAAACCTGGAATTTGAATTTAATAAGCGCTTTTATGAAAAAAAACGGGATGCTCTTATTGCTTTGCAGGAAGTTCTGCAAAAGTCTGTACAAAAAGACAATCTTGAAATTTATCGACAAATTAATAGCTGTATTGGGGATATTGTTAAATTCTTAGAAAGTCCAGAACTCATAGAGTGTTCCCTCGATTTTCTTAAAAAAATGGATTCTCAAGAAAAGCCTCCAAAAGAGTATGTTGACCTGGCTATCAACGTGACCATAGAATGCTCAAAAAGTTGTCTAAAAAATGCACACATTCTCAGCAGGCTTGAAGACGTTGTAAAACCTTATCTTGATACTGTAAAAGTCCCCGACAAAGAATACCTGATACGTAAAGCTTCTGTATTGTTCATAGAAGCTTTGCTGTCTCAAAAGATGCCTCAAGAGGCTAAAAAATGGATGCAACGTACTTTTAAAATCGCTGCACCTTCTGCGGTTGGCACACAGGAACTACAGCCTGCGATTTTGATCACCCAAATCCCATTTTTCTCTCTTCTATCTTTAGACCTTCCTCTTAATCTACTGAGAGCTCTAGAAATTATGATCAAGTTGAACGCAAGGGAATTGGATCTTTTAAAAAAGCTCCTTGATCAACTCCCTCAGCCAAGTACGAAAGATAATTCTATCATCCTTAAAACAAATGAAAAGTCTATCGTTGTCAAACAAGCTAAAGAAGGCTTAAAACACACTCATTCAATTGTCAAAAGAATTTGTTTTGAACTGATAATGCTTTGCGCTGTTTCAAAGAATCAATCTATGGCTGTCATGGTTGACGCGGAGCTCATAGAGGAATTACTTAGATATCTCCCAATAGTTTTGTCTGCTGCTGAACCGAATGTGCGTGATAGGATCTTGGAAAGCATGAAGAGCCTTTTGCAATCTTCTTCTTATGCTGAATATATTGAGGGATACCTAGGAAATATATTAAATGCTAAGTCAGAAATGAAAGCGTTATATCAGGCCAATTGTGTCGCTTTAGGCCTAACTAAACATAAGCCCCTATGCGAAATTGGGCTTAAGCTTATCAACAAGGCGAACTTCGATTCCTTCTTACCAAATGTTATGGCGCAGGAAAAAATGGAAATTGCTCTTAATTTCATTGAATCCCTTTTGCCTGAAAACATTTTACTGGCAATGAAGTGCATGTGTACGCTTGATATGAAAGAAGCTTTACATGTGAAAGATCATAAAAAAGTTTTCATTTCGCTTATTGATGCTTTAATCGAAAATAATTACCTTCTCCAAGCCAAAGAGCAATTATTGATCTGTGGAAAACAGGGGATTATTCTCAACGAGGAATTGAAAACAACCGAACTGTGGTTAAAACTACTGAATAAACTAAACTATGATAAGCAATTAGGTCCTAAAAAAGCCGCTGAAATTTGGTTCAGCCTATTAAAGGAGGGGACATTTGCTAAAAATCATCTTCCAAATATGCAGATTGATTTAATAAACTCTTTGATAGTTAATCTTTTTAGCCTGAAAAATG
>JACCVN010000280.1 GCA_013698165.1 Parachlamydiaceae bacterium
ATTCAAGCCTCTCCTTTGCTTTTGTCGGTTAAAAGAGAGGCTTTTTATCACATTTAAATTTCTTTTCCCACCTATTTCCGTGAGGAATCACCTCTTAGCTTGATGCGCATGCCGCATTCGCGGCTAGGGAGTTCATTTTGCGCGACATCCATTTTTTTACTTCATGCTTTACCTTTCATATGTTATACTTTCAGTTTAACAACGGGGAATTGTCCCCACACTAATAAAGGTTTGATGATGATTGTAAGCTTGTTTTACGTTATTTTAGCGATCCTGGGCCTTAGCTTTCTCATTTTTATTCACGAACTTGGTCACTATTGGATGGCTCGCCGCGTGGGCATGAAAGTTGATACGTTCTCTATCGGCTTTGGTAAACCCATTTTTTCATGGTTGCGCGATGGCGTTAAATGGCAAATAGGCTGGCTGCCTTTTGGAGGCTATGTCAAAATTGCAGGTATGGAAAATGAAAGTGATCCTACAATAAGTCCTTACGATATTCCTGACGGCTTTTATGGCAAAACTCCTTGGCAACGCATTAAAGTTGCCTTTATGGGCCCTTTCACAAATTTAGTATTTGCATTCCTTCTTTTTGGATTATTATGGAGCTTAGGGGGCAGAGACAAAAATTTTGCAGAAGTCACCTCAAAAATAGGCTGGGTAGATCCAAAATCTGAACTTTTTGCTACAGGCATACGCCCTGGCGACGAAGTAGCGTCCTATGATGGCCATACTTTCAAAGGTCTCAAAGACCATGTTTATGCGGCGATTACCGGCGTAGGTGATGTAACAATCCAAGGTTACAAAGCTTCTAAAAATGAATCCGAAAAAAAACCTTTTGAAGTTAACGTCAAAGGCTATCAAAATCCGTTTGCAAGCAAAAAAGGGTTCAACACTCTTGGAATTCTAGCACCTGCCAACTACATCATTTACGATCGCATGCCAAATGGTGCTGAAAACCCTCTTCCGGAAGGTTCTCCACTGATCAACAGCGGCCTTCAGTATGGCGATCGCCTTGTTTGGGCTGATGGCGAGGTCATTTATTCTTCTGCACAACTTGAATCGATCCTCAATGATCATAAAGCACTGCTCACCATCCAACGCGATGACAACCTTTTCCTTGCAAGGGTGGCAAGATTATCAATTAGTGAACTAAAACTTGACCCTCAATTTAAAGAAGAGCTGATCGACTGGCAGTTTGAAGCAGACCTAAAGTCCACAAAAATTCAACAACTGCTTGCCCTTCCCTACAACCTTACAAACGATGGCGTTGTAGAAAATCCGCTCAAATTTATCGATAAAGACTATGAAACTGAAGCTTTCCCTACTCACTCTTTTGATGCTTTTGACGAGCCATTAAAAGTAGGGGATAAGATTGTTGCAGTAGACGGGACTCCGGTCACAAAAGCCTCTGAAATTTTCAAAGTTATTCAATCGCATAAAGTAAACATAATCGTTCAGCGCAATCCAAGCACACTACAAAAAGACTCTTGGAAGCAAGCTGATTTTGACTTTGACCGTAATTTCAAATTCTCTGAACTTCAAAAAATTACGCAGACGATCGGCACAAATAAAATTATTACATCTGCCAATGATTTCCATCTTCTGAAATCGGTATCTCCAAAAACTGTAGCAGATTTTGAACGCACCCCAGAAAAAGATGCGCTTCGCGTTACTGACTTACTTGCAAAGCAGAAAGAAATCGATAGTATCCAAGATCCTGAAAAACGCGCACTTCAAAATCAGCTACTCAAGCAATACGAAAATCGCCTGTTGCTTGGGCTTCCACATCAAGATCTGCGCGTCAGCTACAACCCACCCCCATTAGAAATGTTTTTTAATGTGGTTGAAGAAATCTGGCGCACACTAGGATCATTGTTGACTGGGGCTATGAGCGCTGAGTGGCTAAGCGGTCCTGTAGGAATTGTACAAGTCGTCCATAATAACTGGATGATCGGCATTAAAGAGGCTCTCTATTGGATCGCTGCCATCAGCGTCAACTTAGGAATGCTTAACTTATTGCCTATCCCGGTTTTAGATGGAGGCACTATTCTCCTTTCTTTCATCGAAATGATTACGCGCAAAAGAGCCAACCCAAAAGTCCTCGAATGGGTAGTCCTCCCCTTCGCAGCCCTTTTGGTGATGTTTTTCATCTTTGTAACCTATCACGATATTGCCCGAATCTTTGGAAAATAACGAAGCTATAATATACTCGACCTAGCGAATTTGAGAGACTTCGCTGTGCCAAAGT
Organism: Parachlamydiaceae bacterium; assembly: GCA_013698165.1. GTDB lineage: Bacteria > Chlamydiota > Chlamydiia > Chlamydiales > Parachlamydiaceae > JACCVN01. The sequence goes on from JACCVN010000280.1 coordinate 2,249, forward strand.
CTCCGGTTGAGCTCATTTAGAAGCCTGTATTTAATAATACTAACTTATAAATGAGCTCAAGCGACAGCTTTGGCATTGCCCAAATTCTTAGATGCAGTTGTGTCGAGTATATGAACTCTTAGTTTCGTGAATCTCCGGCGAAACTAATGGTTCCATCTAATCCATTTTGTCTAATTTGTCCCTTCTTTCCATTTCATCGATTTTCATCCTGACCATCCATTTCGTTCATTTTCTTTGATATTTCTCACTTTCCCTTAAGAAAACTCAGAAAAAACTTGAATATTGTTCCCAAAATTGGTAAGTATTTCTTAGAGACAATGGCGGTCATAACCGGCAGCCTGCACATATACACTATCAATAAGATTTCTTAAGGAGAATATCATGGATAAAAAACAAAAAATCGCTGACCTCAAAAAATTAGCTAAGCTAGGTCTTACTGCCGGGCTCTTAATGTCTAGTCAAGCACTTGTAGCTGAATCTACACAACTCAATGGCCAAAACTACGATCACTA
>JACCVN010000289.1 GCA_013698165.1 Parachlamydiaceae bacterium
TTTTAACTGCCTGGTATGCAGATGGCAATATGATGCTGATCGAAGAATACGATCATGATAAGCTTTTGAAAGGAGAATACTATAAAAAAGGTGATCGTTTTCCTGTCAGCACTGTCCTTGATGGTAAAGGGATTGTCACCTTTTTTGACGCAGATGGCATCCTTTTGAAAAAGGTCAACTACCGCAATGGAAAACCCGATTTGTAAAGTGTTGATCGTAGATGTTTTTTAAGCTGTGGTAGTTATCAGGCTAATGTCCCGCGTTGTTTTTGAGGTAATTGTAGATGGTCGCGCGGGAAAGGTCCAGCACTTCTCCAATATAAGTTGCGGCATTTTTTGCCCTGAATGCCCCTTCATGCTGAAGGGCTAATATAAGTGCCTGTTTTTTCTCTTTGTTCAAAGACCGTAGAGTGAATCCATGAGTTTTAAGATATTGGGAGACGTAATAATTGATTTTCTCTTTCCAGTCATTTTTGAAGAGTGCTTTTTGCTGATGCTGGAGATCAATTTTTCCTATCCATTGCCCAAGAAATTGATACATTTCTTCCCATTTCGAAATTTCCAAATTAATACACATCAAACCTATAGGGTCTCCAGCATCATTACGGAGAGTGGCCGTCACAGATTTTATATTTTTTCCATCCCAATTAGTCTTGGGGTAAAGAGGAAAAACGTCAGGTAATTTAGCAGCTTTATCTAAATCTTGGATGAGAGAATCTTCTCCCACTTTTCTTTTGGAAAAGTTGTTATAAATTGCGGCAATTTTACCGGAGGTTAAATCGTGAAGGATCACTTCTGCATAAGGATAAAGTAAGACGCTGATCGCTTTGGCGCAAGGAAGGAAATTGGATAGGCACATGCTGTCCTTTGAGTTTTTGTTTAGAATAATCTAATTTAGACATTGCTGTCAAAATATCTCTCTATGTAGAAACAACGTTGTCGGTATATTTTTAAAAATTCAAAAAAACTATATTGACTATAGAAATTTTGAAAACTATAATGAGGATAGCTATAGACAGGGCATGAAAGAAAATGCCCTGAGTCATATGTTTCCAAATTTTGATAAGTCTGATTTTGAGATCCTTACGTTGATGGGGTGGTCATTTTTGATGATTGCTTTGCTAACAAAACTGCATGTAGCAGTTTTTAATGGTGACCGAATTCGTGACACACAATCTGAATAAATCCATGGAGGTTCTATGTCTAATTTAACAGCAAAGTTATCGAGTAAAGTACTCTTACTTGCGCTTGTAGCAATGCCAGTATTTTTTGGTAGCCAATTAACTGCGCAACAGCCAGATACCGAGTATTTAGTTGCACGCAGCAGCCATAGCGGATGGAATAGCGGTCATGGCGGCTGGGATCGCGGTGGTTATGGCCATCGTGGCTGGGATAACAACTACTACGGCGGTGGCTATGGTGGTTATGGTAGTATAGGAGTAGGGATTGGCGGAGTTGGAGTTGGAATAGGAACAAATCCTTACTACGATTCTTACAATAGCAGCTATCCATACTATAACAGCAATAGTGGATACTACAACAGCTACCCATACTATAACAACAATAGTGGTTACTACAACAGCAATAGAAGCTATCCATACTATAACAGCAGTCGTGGCTACTATAATTACGGGTACTAAAAATATCTAAGGTTTGGTGAAATTGTGGGCTGCTGCCTCTCGCAGCAGCATTCAAAAAGACTTTTATTGGGCAAAAAAATACTTAAAAGCCAAAAACGTTTTTAAGTAGCCTTTTAGTGTCTCTTGAATGCTGCTGTGAGAGGCAGCAGCCCATATTGTTTTTCCCTCTTTTGTCTACCTTTGACATATCCATGAACAGATTGGACATTTACTGGCATCGTGCCTGAGGGCAGGGCAATGTTCTCGGGCAAAGTAAATGATCCTAAGATGTAACAAATTCCACATATAGCGGGGAAAAAGCTTTTTGAGATCTCTTTCAGTCTGGATGACCGACTTACCATTGCTAAGCCCCCAGCGTTTGGCGCAGCGATGAATATGAGTATCAACCGGGAAAGAAGGTTTCCCAAAAGCTTGTGACATCACCACAGAGGCCGTTTTATGCCCTACCCCTGGTAAAGATTCCAGTTCTTCAAAACTACACGGCACAATTCCCTCATGCAATTCCACTAACATCTCCGAAAGTTTATGAATTGCAGCTGCTTTGCGCGGAGCAAGGCCGCAAGGGCGAATGATCGCTTCAATTTGAGCGACAGAGAGATGGGTCATATTTTCCGGAGTATCCGCAAGAGCAAAAAGTTTAGGTGTAATCGTATTAACACGCGCATCGGTACATTGTGCAGATAAAAGAACAGCGATGAGAAGGGTATAGTGGCTTGTATGCTGTAGGGGGATTTCAGGTTCAGGATAATGAGCGGCTAAAATTTCGGCGATTTTTTTTGTTTTGGCATTCACAAGTTGATGTCCGCGTTAATCATAAGGCCAGTACACTGTTAAGGTAGTATTTTCGACTATTTCCGCGTCAAAGCCCCGTGGTGCGCCGATCGTAAAAGGGGCTGTATTTACTAATACAACCCCTTTTACGATCGACACACCACGGGAGCTTTCACGCTAGAAATAGTCGAAAATTCTTTCTTAACAATGTACTAGCAATAGGGAATTATTTTCCGATACAAAATTGAGAAAATATGGATGAAAGAACATCTTCAGAGACATTCGTACCGATGATTTTTCCAAGTTCCGCTAGTGCTTGACGCATATCCAGGGCAAGAAATTCCGGAGAAACATCTTCATTAAGCCCTTTGATCACCATGCGGCAAGAACTTGCAGCCTGAGCGATGGCTTCCTTATGACGAACATTAGTGATGAGTATCTCTTCTCTTGACGGAACTCCATTTTGCCAGACAACCTGGTCAATTTTAGCGTTTAGTCCCTCAAGTCCAATTCGCTCTTTTGCTGAGAGCGCAACAACGTGAGGGAAATCGATCTCTGGAGTTGAATGAGTCGAAAGATCAATTTTATTCCAGACGACAATTGATTGTTTTGATGGGAGCACCTTGATAAGTTCTAGCTCTTCGGCTTGATTAAGATCCCTTGAAGCATCTAAAACGAGAAGAACGAGGTCTGCCCGAGCCATTGCTTCTTTTGAGCGTCTGATGCCTTCTTGTTCGATCGTGTCTAAAGATTGGCGCAGACCAGCGGTATCAATAAGTTTAAAATTAAATCCGTTCAATCTGACATGGTCTTCGACAACATCTCTGGTAGTGCCGGGAATATGCGAAACAATGGCACGGTCCTTATCTAAAAGCGCATTCATCAAAGATGATTTTCCTACATTTGGACATCCCACCAAACAGATCGAGAGCCCTTCATGGACTATTCTGCCATCATGGAAACTTGCGGTCAATTTTTCCAATTGCAAGCATATAGCTTCTAATGCGTCGCATAAATCGTCCATAGTGGCAAATTCAAGCCCTTCTTCCGGAAAGTCGACCCATGCTTCTAAAATTGCTGCAATTGAAGTTAGTTCTTTTTGGAATGCTGTTATCCGTTGGGAGAGGGTGCCTTGAAGTTGTTCTGAGGCAGCATTCAGGGCCATCTCATTTTTTGCTCCGATAAGATCTTGAATCGCTTCAGCTTGCGCCAAATCTATTTTTCCATTAATAAATGCTTTGAATGAAAATTCTCCAGGCAATGCGGACCTGATGCCACACGCTAACACAGTCTCAAGGACTCTTCGGGCGATTAAGCTGCCGCCATGGCAATGGATTTCAACTGTGTCTTCGCCGGTAAATGAACGCTGACCCAACATGGTGAGAAGGAGTACGTCATCGATATGTTCATCATGTGCATTGCGGATAGTGCCAAAATGGGCGGTATGACTTTTGTATTTCCAAACGGGGCCTGAGAAAATTTTTTCGGCAATCTCAATGCTGCGTTTACCCGATATCCGAATAATTGCAATGCCGCCTTCTCCCGGAGGAGTTGCAATCGCTGCAATAGTTTCATGAGGCTGATAGGGTTGATGAATAAAATTCATAAGGAGGGAACCAAATTATTAGTCAATTTATTGTCATTTTTCATTGAATTTTAGCATAAACTATTAGTATTGAGCAAGATGTTAAAAAATGGACTGAATGGACGGAGTGGCCTGAATGGGCTAAAGGGAGTGAAGAGATTTAAGGGCTGAAGAAATTGAAAATAGCTAATCCTAGTTTATAAATGAAATAAAATGTCCATTCGTCCATTCATTCCATTTGCCCAATTATTTTTCTTGCACTTCACCCCTTAAAAGCATATTTGTCAGTATAAAGACCCATTAGGTTTTTATCGTCACAGCACATATTTTTTGGAGGGTGTATGCAGTTAGGTTCGGTAAAATTGGATATACCATTAAGTGACGCTGAAATTTCGTTGAAAACACTTCAACATCTGCAGGGATTTTTAACTAAAAATTTGAGCAATGCGAAAAATAAAAACTGCATTTCAGTCCTGAGTGGAGAAATAAACAACACCCAGACAATTACTGCCGCTTTAGAAGTCATTAAAACCTATCCCATGATTGTCGAAATTAAAACTTTAAAAGAAAGGGATCCTCCGATAAGTTTTACAGTCATCCAAAAAATACTGCATGAAAAGTATATTGATGAAAGTGTGGATGTAATAAAAACAGAAGTTTACGATTCCTATTTTATCTTTAATTGTTTTGTTATTAGTGACCTTGCCTATGCCGCCTTACAAAGGCATGCAAGTAATTTAGGGATAGAGGATGATTTTGAGCCTCTCGTGGACAATGATCATGTCGCTGAATCGAAATTGAAGGGAGAGAAGAAGAATATTTTCTATAGGATATTAGCTAAGGTATTGATAATGCCTTCTGAACAAGAAATTAACCCTGTTTCAAAAAAAGGGAACGTTGAAAGGGTATAATTAAAATGAACTTAAACATCAATACCTAAAGAGACAATATGTTTGAAGTAGGATTAAGACACTCCTTTGACACCAATCGGTCTCCACAAACCTCTCAAAGAGGATTTGATCAATGGAATGAAGAGATTGAAAAACGTTTTGATTTAACTTTTAGTGAATGCACACCTAAAAAAACTGATGGGCAAGATGCAAAAGTTTTGGTTGATCGAGTATCCCACTTCTTTGAAGAGGAATGCAAAAGTACTATTGCCAATTATTCACTTCTGAAAAAAGACGCCCTTAATTACGAAGCTTGTAAATTGACCCTATGGATATATAAAAATTTTAATTCCATGATTGCCTTTAAGGAATCTCCTAAAAAGGAGGTGAAATTTAAAATCGATCCCGAATCAAAGCAACCCAATCAATTGAGAGTGTTAGAAATTTCTAGATCTTCTCTAAATGCACTTATAAGATATACGCACCAATTGAAAGTTGTAGAAGAGCAATTTAGAAGTTTGCAAGCAATTAGCGTAATAGTTTATACGCCTTTAAAAGGCGTCCAGAAGCAATTAATGGAAACAAAATTAATTCAGGAATCGGCTCAGTCAAGTCTGGACAAAACCTGCTGGGATCAATGCACACTCTTTTAGTACATGGTCTCGTCTCTAGGGTTTTTAGATCTTCAATATGGAATATTATACGACCACAGAGCCCACAGAGAACACAGAGAGGGGCAGCGACAAGAGACGAACGACATTCAGGACATTAACGTCGAGGGTCATTTTTCCTTGTCGCTAATGCCCTCCCCCTCTCTGTGTTCTCTGTGGGCTCTGTGGTAGATTATTGCGTTTTTCTAGTAGATAGTCTCGACTTTAGGGTTTTTATATCTTTTTGGTGGGGAGTAATATAACCACCAAAAAGAGTCTCAGTGGCGATTATATTTTTTACCTTAGAGTGAACTGAGAACACATGGACATACAAATTCTCAGATTGAGCTAAGGAGAGGTTGAGCACTAGTACACTTTCAAGGTAGAATTTTCGACTATTTCTGCGTCAAAGCCCCATGGTTTGCCGATCATAAAAGGGGCTGTATTGACTAATACAACCCCTTTTACGATCGACAAACCACGGGAGCTTTCACGCTAGAAATAGTCGAAAATTCTATCTTGACAATGCACTAGAGCAGCCCCGAATCTGCCCCGAATGGGGCTAATTGTAACCAACACCGCAATATAGACACTTTTTGCTTTAGCAAAAAAATTTATTCTGATAAACCTAAAGTTCAAAAACTTAAAAAGTTTATCAATAATGAAGATGAAAAA
>JACCVN010000297.1 GCA_013698165.1 Parachlamydiaceae bacterium
CGTTAGGCGAGTCATTATTAGGCTTAGAATCATGCGATTAGTTTCCTTTTTACAATTTTAACTATAAATGCATTGTTTGCAGGTGAGGTTAATCAAGTATGCTTCAAGGTTTTCGATTGAAGAAATGTATCAGTACTTACCGGCTGGAATGAACAATTTCTATTTAAATTTTTCTTGCTGGGGTGCACCTTCATTGCTCAAACTTGACAAATAGGAGACAACGACCTAAATTAATTAGAAAAAGAGGCTTTTTTTTTATAAAAACCGAGTCTTTGATTGAAAGGAAAAAATGGCCAGATGGACTACAGAGACTTGTGAAGTAAATGGAATTGACATCCACTACCTCAGAACCGGCGGCGAAAAACCATCTGTTGTTTTGTTGCATGGATTAATGCTAAATGGAACCTGCTGGGCTCCTTTGGCGCGAGCGCTAGAGGAAGATTACGATGTTATCATGCCGGATGCTCGAGGCCACGGGAATTCCAGCGCTCCGGAACGAGGCTATTGCTATGATAACCTAGCTGCCGATGTCATGGGCCTTATCGAGACACTCCGACTCACCACTCCGGTACTACTTGGACATTCTATGGGAGGCATGACGGCAGCTGTAGTCGCCAGTCAAAATCCCCAGCACCTGCGAGGCCTTATTTTGGTGGATCCAACTTTTCTAACGCCACAACGTCAGCGTGAAGTTCATGAGAGTGACGTCGCGACTCAGCATCTCCACACTCTCAATCGGTCAAAGGAGGAGATCCTGGGTGAAAGTCGAATTCGACATAGTCGCCGCTCAAGCGAACTTATTGAGTTTTTCGTACAGGCGAGATTTCAAACCAGCATTCATGCTTTTGAAATTTTGAAACCAATCCTGATTATGTGCAGCTGATCAAAACTCTCCATATTCCAAGCTTGCTCGTCGTTGGTGATGTTGACGCCGTAGTCTCTTCAGAGATGACCGCAGAACTTGTTGAACTCAATCAATGTTTGGAGGTCGCCAAAATCGCGGAAGCTGGTCATGCAGTTCCCTATGACCAACCAGAAATTTTTTCAGCCGTCGTCAAAAATTTTTTACGCTCGGTGAGAGATTTGAACACTGTTTTAGTTCTTGGAATCGCTGAATGACAAGGGAACAATATCCCATTAAAAACTTATAGTGCCCTTCACATCCCTTTCGGCTCCAGCCTCTTTAAACGGCATATGCAATAGCTTTTACTAATCAAAAGAACGCGATCTAATGTATATCGGCGGAAGTGTCGCTAACGTTTGGAATAATCCGCAAGAGGAAGATTTTTTTTTTAAAGGCTATGGAAAGACAAAATCAACATACCCATTTTACATAAGTACATTCATCATCTTAAAAGTTTGGAGCCAAGTTTGGTGTCAGGCCTGACATTCGGACATTTAAATTGTTCAATGTTCAAATGTCAAGCCTGACCCCTTTTCCTGCCCCCTTTTACCTCCTTATGCCAAGCAAAAGTTGGAGGAAAATAATTTAAACATCCTTTCAAAGCAAATTTAACTCGAATGCGCTGCTGAAAAGTATTGCAGTTCTGCAGGCCTGACCCCGATCATAAGCGAAAAATGAGATAAAAGGACAAGACAGATATCCTTCTAAGAAGAATTACTGTGAGACATGAGACGGTCTTCGAACTTTCATGGCGTGAGATTGGCATTCATCCTTTTTGAGGAATTACTTCCTTTTGCAGCTTATTAAGCGAAATGTCTAGTATATAGATACTGTGTATAAAATTGCTTTCTATTTGGATTGACTGTCTTGTTTTAAATTTCCAGCAAGGCTGTTTACAGTTAAGCCGTCTTTTAGTCTAAAGCATCTGGCAGTTACACCATACTCACTAGGGGCATCAAATATAGCGTGACGATATACTGATCCCGATCCCCATTTTGATTCGACCATATCACTCCCCAAGTAAATACCCCAATGCGTGATGGAACTTGAATAATAGTACACAACAAGGTCTCCTTTTTGGGGTGATGTAGTAACTGTAAAGTATTTTTTCAATATTTTTTTACCATAAATCTCAGGGCTTGGCATATCTTTACACATACCATAAGTTGAAAGAATTCTGCCGAAGGCATAGTGGTGGCAAACTCCGAAGAATTTGATATAAGAAAGATGCTTAATTTCTGGCAACTTACTATTTAAGATGTTACCGCTGTATTCGTCAACAATTTTACGACGTTCAATGTTCTTCTTTGTCGTATTTAAAATGAGTGAACCATCATCTTGTACATTGTATGTCATATTGGAAGTCAGAGAAGGTGCATTATCATCCACTGGGTGAGTTTTGATAGCCAATGTATCTACGTTCACCTTTTCACTTTTTAGCCTATAAAATTTTGCTACTTTACCGTAAAGAGGAGGAACAAAAAAAATATCGTGTTGAAAGACGTAAGGACTCCTCCACCATTCCCATTTAGATTCAACTGTCCCTCCGCTAGGGGAATTCCAGTTGCGGCTACTTTCTCTAAAGATCCCATAGTGAGGATGGGAATCCTCTGCTCCCGGATAAATCACTAAATCTCCATCCTGTGGAAGATCGATAGGTTCGAAAAAATATTTTAGCAAGTAAGATTGGCCGTAAGCACAAAACTGTTTAACAAGCTCTTCTACACTTAAACCTGTAATGGATTCAAGCTGAGGTCCTAGTACCTGAGTTATATATTCCAGAGAAGACATTCTCTCGTCTGCATCACTAAGCTTTTTCAGTGTTAGAAAAAAACCACCTCCTTGCCAAGTTGTTGGTAGTGTACCGAAATTTCGTCCATCTCTCAGTCGATAAGGAGTGAAACTATAGTGATCACCGATCTTTTTTATTTCTTTACCATCATAGGAATTTTGCATTGATTCAAAAATTTTATTACGAACTTCATCTGTTCCGCCAAAAGCTTTATATTCACGACAGTAGGTTGATCGACTATTTTTCTTACCAACTTGGTCTCCAGCCATTGTTCCTAGGAATTTTAACTGTTGATCATGAGTTATGAGTTCACGTGAAGAAAAAGTTATTGACATTGATATACCTGATTTTGCTTTATTAATAGGTTTATGCTTGTTTAGTAATCAAAACATTAAAGTTGTTTTCCAAGATAATTATTTATTATAACATAAAAACAAATTTATATCAACACTTAATTATAATCTTTAGTGAATTGTATTAATGATTGTGCTAAATTTTATTTGTAGAGGTGTATTCTTTTACAGTTTGAATTTGCTGTAGGGAAGGCAAAAACAGCTTAAGAGAAAAGGTCCTTTCCCCTATCAGCTTTATTATTCAAATTATTTACTAATCCCTCCTTTATTTTTCATATGATAAAGCAATAACTGTTGCGTCCATCGTCATTATAATGTTGGGATCGCTATGGCACCACCACTAGGGTTTATTGTACCGGTACTAAAAGGTGTGCAGTGCAGAAAGGATATGCCTCACATAAACATGCTTATGACAACTTGGTCGAACGTGCCCACGCCTCCAAGTTGGATTCTAAAGTCTAGAAACCTTATGTGTTCAGATACCCTTACGAAGGAAAAAAAAGGTAATCAGGCCGTCCCGGCCTGATTAAGAAGCCTGTTAAATTCAGGCCGAGACGGCCTGACTACCTTTTGAACGTTATTGTCCAGATACCCTTATGAAGATGAAGAAAAGGTAATCAGGCCGTCACGGCCTGAAAAAAAATCCCCTGTTAGATTCTGGCCAAGACGCTACTGTCAATTAATGTTGGAATATTAAGAGATCAGGGTCAGGCCTGAAGAACTGCAAAAATTGGAATCGTGCTTGCAGTGAATCTACAACATATGAGGTAAACTCGAATGCGCTGCTAGATTGTATTGCAGTTCTGCAGGCATGACCCCGATCTCCATGTTTTAAAGCATTTTGAGCAACAACATCCCTGCCTGCTTCGGTTTTAGGACCTGTGGAGTGCATAGCATTCTGATTGTTTGTCATATTTGTTTTTGAGTTGCTATGTAGTTCTCCTCAACTTGGTTTGTAAGGTGAGATTAGTGAGAATGTAAGATAAAATTCTCACCTTCTCACCTTCTCACCTTCTCACCGATATCCCATTTAAATACACTTTGATACAAAGAAGTTTTAAATGAATTGCTAACACATCTCCAAAGCTGCGATAGAGTTGCAGGATCACCTATATGCATTTAACTACTTTTTTGATGTTTTCATTATATTATTAATTGGAGCAACCAAAGCGTGAAAGCGCCAATTGGTTTTATAACCCAATTTTTTACATATGCCTAAGGCTAGTCCTTCTGCCATTAAGTACGATATTCCTGTATGACACCCTTTGGCAAGAGCATCTTTTAAAGCTAAATGCCTTAAAGCAGTGCTATACCCTTGTCGACGAAATTCTGGAATTGTTGCACCATTCCAAAAACTTACAATTTCATCTTTAATCAAAGTAGAAACAGCAGAAACAGCTTTTCCCTCTTTTCGTGCTATCCAATGAGACATCATTGGTTTATTACCCAGCATTGCCTTCCATAAGACTTTCTTGTACATTGCTTTGCTCACACCATTTATTTCAAAAGTAGCACAGACTAGGTCATTAAACTCTTCCAAAGTTTTCTCATTTTTCACTCGTTCCAATTTTGAATCATTTGAAATTTCAGGACCAAGGATAGAATGATTAAGACTTCCAATAACTCCCTGGAAAATCCCAATGTCTTTGAAATTATAACTCTTCAGCATTTCTTTAAATTCGAGGTTTGAAGCTTCATCAATGTACCAAACAAAGGGAATTTTTAATGCATTAAAGTAATCCAGCTGCTGACTAATGAACTGATCCCAATTATCCTCAGTATCTGGGACGCCTATAATGGCATTATTATAAGGAAAGGGAATTCCAGTAAGTGAACGATAAACCGTATTAATTTTTTCAAAATGCGCATTTGGAACTAACTTATATTCTGAAATCAGCTCAAAAAACAATAAAAAATGTTTTTTTAACGTTTCATGT
>JACCVN010000302.1 GCA_013698165.1 Parachlamydiaceae bacterium
TGAATTCGGCCGGAGTTGTTTCTTTAGAACTCATTGGTGTTAACCTCATAATAAATTTAAAATTCTCTCAAGCAGTGTGCAACAATACGTTGAACACATCTTCTCTTAGTTTGTTAACGGAACAAACCACATTTAAAAGACTCATAAGTTATGTAAAGACTCATAAGTTATAGAAAAACGCATAAGTTATGTAAATGACTCATAAGTTATGGACCCGCATAATAGGCTTAAATAGAACAGGACAACATTTAAAGTAGGTGCCAGTTTAGCACATTCACCCTGAAAATGCAAGGCCAAAAGTTAAAGAGACCTACTATCAATTCCTTCTTAATTTGAAAGAACTCTCAGGTTTGTTTGTTGCTGCTTAATTCAAGAATACGATTATAACAGTTTCATACATGATATACAAGAAAAATTTGTTAAAAAAAAGGCGATTAGTATTTCCTGCCGGTGCAAATTTTTGATCGATCAAAAATGCACCGGCATAGAATTAATAATCGCCGTTTTAGTCAAGAGATACTAATTAAGCAGGGAACCCAGCTAGATGCGCGCTGTTTTGATGACCAACGCTTTCGACGTATGACTGCCACAAATCTGGTTCGACACGATTGTGACGAACAGAAACGAGGAGCTCACGTTTAATCTGGCGCGGATCTTTTTTTGGTGTCAATTTACGGATCATATCGCTATCACCAGCTTGACGGGCCATGCTTAGCATGCGCTCAATATCAATTCTAGTAAATAAGATCTGATCACGACGTTTTCTTGATCCTCTAGCAGCTCTTGGCTTTGGAGCCACAGATGCTGGTTTATCAGAATGAAGAATAAAATTTGTAATCAATTGACGCAATTTAGCTGGATTTTCTGTTCTCATTTTACGCATTGTAAAATGATGAATATATCCACCATTTTCACCTGGCAAATAACGACAGATATCATTTTCTTTTTTGCAGCCAATTTTTTTGACAGCTTGGTTAATCAAAGAGTCAATCTCTTGATTGTCATGCGCGTGTGTAGAAGCCATTGTAAAACCTTCCTTTTGATATAAGTTTTGTAATCTACTCTAAAAACAACTTAAAATTCGCCTTTGTAGAATGCTTGTAAAAAGCATTCAATATATTTTTGGCAGCCAACTATTGAAGGCTTGCAACATATTTGTGTATCAAAAAACCATAATTCGAGCAATTCACAAGAATAGGATTCATGTTGATTTGCATTCCAAAGGTATTGATTTAAAACATCATTCATTTAAGCACAAGAAAAAATGTTGTTTTGCCCTATTTTTTCTTAAAAAGATCCCATTTGCATCGCGATTAAAGTCATTTCAAAAAACATCTAAGTGATGCATTTTAGTCCATGAGCTATATAAAAACGAGCATACAGGACCTCATAATATTTGAGAGGGCATTAATACCTATTTGTTGCTTTCTCATTTTAGTATGATAGATTTAAAGGGAATATATTTCAATTAAAATAACAGTGAAATAATTTTTATTGTAAAAAATCACGCAATCATGCATAATATATATAGTTACACTTTAACAACCGAGGTATCTGAGTATGTTTGACTTAACTAAAGAAGATCAATCAGGAAAACAAGAGAAAAAAATTAAAGACGTTAGTGCTAAATTTGATCGAATAGAAGGTTTATTGGATAATCTTTTTGCAGAACATGGCATTTCGCGCGAGGAACTCACCGCTTTTCTTGAAGATCCTAAACATTTTGATCATGCAACTTGGACTGAATTACAAAAAGCAGATAAACAATTGGATCAAAAACTCCAGTTAGATTTAAAAAACATTAAAAATAATCATTCCACCGCACAAAAATATAAAACATTGTCCCGTGCCAACCAATGGATGTTTGTACGTTAAATTTAATTTTTCGGACTAATTAATTCACGGCGTAGGATGGACTCGGGTTCCTTCACATATTTAGTTGAATAATTCTTATACACAGTCTTTTGATGTGATAAAAACTAAATTTGTATACGAGTCCGAGGCCATCCACGCAACAAAGTCCACTCCTAAAAGCCTAATATCTTTTTGTCATTTATTAGAAATTCTTCTTTCAGTTATCATACCAGTCAACATTACTTTGGATGGCTGCATGAAATTTTCTTTATCTTGGCTCAAGGAATTTATTCCAACTCAAATACCGGCAAATGAAATAGCGAATATATTGACATCCGCCGGCCTTGAAGTCGACGGAATCGAAGACATTACACTTAACAACCAAGCTCTTTCAAATGTTTTATTTAACGATTCGATCTTTGAAGTTTCTTTAACTCCGAATTTAGGCCATTGTTCAAGTATGCTCGGCATCGCCCGCGAGCTTGCTGCCGCAAAACTTGGATCGGTGAACCTTCCAAAAATTTTTATTAATGAAAGCAGTGACGCTACCACATCTCTTATAAAGGTCAATGTTGCTGATGCTGAGCGCTGCCCGCGTTATGCGTGCCGCATTGTTCAAAATGTTATAATCGAACCTTCGCCGGAATGGATGCAGCAGCGCCTAACATCTGCGGGCATCAGGCCGATCAATAACATTGTAGATATTACAAATTATGTCGCTTTAGAAGTTGGGCAGCCGCTGCATGCCTTTGATTATGATTGTTTACAGGGAAAGGAACTGATTATTCGCACAGCCTTTGAAGGTGAAAGCATCAACACACTAGATAATCAATTGCGCCAGCTGACGACCGAAGATCTGCTCATTTGTGATAATGGCCAATTACCAAATCAATCACGCCCTATTGCCTTGGCAGGCATCATGGGTGGTCAGGAGACTGAAGTGAGCGATAGCACAGTGAATGTGTTGATCGAATCGGCAAACTTTAATCCCCGAGCAATCCGACGCACAAGCCGCCGGCTTGGATTGTCGACAGACGCTTCAAAGCGGTTTGAGCGCAATGTAGATCCTAATGGCGTCCTTTGGGCCCTTGATCGTGCTGCAATGCTCATGGAGCAGATTGCCAAAGGTAAAGTCTTGAAAGCTGCAGACCTAAAAAAAAGCGATTTTCCAAAACTCACTGTCACGTGTCGATCATCTAGGGTCAACCAACTTCTTGGCACTTTGATAGGCAGTGGCGAAATGGAAGATATTTTCGAACGCCTGGAATTTATTCATCAATGGGATGGCAAAGACCTTTTTGAGCTGCAGATTCCAACCTATCGCGCAGATATTACAGGTGAAATCGATATTATTGAAGAAATTGCAAGGATCTATGGCTACGATAATATTACACCTGTAGAGCCAAAATATCATGGGTCGGAACTTCCACATGCGGCCATGTACCTTTTTGAGAAGAAAGCGCGCTCACATATGCTCTCAAGAAGACTCCAGGAATTTCTAACTTGCGATCTGATCGGGCCGACGTTATTGAACGTGATTAAAGTCAACTCCATGCCTGCGGACGCAACAATTCAGGTCCTAAATCCCACTTCAATTGAGCAATCAATTCTTCGCACCTCTCTGCTGCCGGGCCTTTTGCAATTGGTAAAGTATAACCATGATCACCAAAATAGCCACTTGGCAGGGTTCGAAATTGGTCGCATCCATTTCAAATCAAATGGAAATTACAAAGAACAGTCAATGCTAGGGATTGTCATGGCGGGTGATGCAGACTTGGCCCATTGGAGTAGAAAATCTTCGAAACTAGATTTTTTTGACCTTAAAGGCATCATTGAAAGT
>JACCVN010000304.1 GCA_013698165.1 Parachlamydiaceae bacterium
AGCTTCTATTTTTTGAAATTCACTTTCTTTGATTCCATTCAAGGGCAAGTGTCCTTTTAAGCTATCTTTATAGATAATAAGATCTGTATCTGCAAAATTAGAATCCGGGGGCATATCTATACAAACATCATCAAAATCGAAATCGAAAGAAACATCGTTATCCGGAAAAAAGTAACCTAATGGAAAAATGTCTCTAAAATTTTTAAAATAATCATCAAATGGCATATCCAAGTCTTGAGAATTGACCTGTGCGTTGTCAGTAACAGCTTTTTCGATATCAGGAATACGTTTAATTTTTTCAATAATTTTAGCGCTTAATCCACCAAATTTTTCCGGATATGCCAGGCAAAGAAGGTGAGCTAGTTTTTGAGTCCAATTCTGGTCTTGCAAAGTTTGAGCTTTAAATTGATATATGACTTCCTGTGGAATAGCCTTCATATTCATAAAGATAAGAATAACAGATATTTTATCCTTCCATGACATAGTAGACTCAAAAATTTCTTTGGCATTTCCGATGATAGTTTTTCGAGATACATCCGGAATATCTGCGAGCGTATTTAAAAGGTTTTCTATATCGATTAAATTCATATCTTTGCTGATAAATTCTTGTGATATTTTAATGACTTCTCGAACATCGCAATTTTTTTTCAAAATAGGTGAAAGAGTAGCTAATCCAGATTTTTTTGAAAGATCTACACCACATTCAATAAGAAGTTGTGCAAATTTTAAATTTTTAAATATTGCTAATCGGTCACGCCCATTCATTTGTTCAGTAAACAGGTGTGCTGCACTTTTAACAATATCCATTATCAATGTTTTATATTCATTAAAGTGAAAAGTGTCGCTGGCGTATAAGTTCTTGAAGTGACAAAATTCAGTTGCAAAGTCTTGATGAGTAGGGATGTCCAATAGAGCCAAAAAAATGTCCTGCAGGCATTTAGCGTTATATTCTTTGTGAAACATTTTTATAACTTGAAACCCTAAGACTTTTAAATCATTGGGAACACTTACTAAAAATTCAGCTACCGCATTCAAATATTTAAGAGGTATTTTTGCTGGTTGCAGTCTGCTTATAAGGGCGAAGAAATCCTCCATTTGATCTTCAGGATATTTTAGAACGGATTTTGAAATACTTTCCAATATGTCCATATTGAGAACTTCTTGAGTTTTTATCCTGAGGACAAGTTTGATATAATCGGCACTATGTTTTTCAGGGATCAGATTAACAACATTTGCAAGGTCATCTATGTGGAAGGACTTTAATGTTTTGGCAGTGCATAGCTCTTTTGCAAGCACGAGGAAAACACTTCTTTTGGATTCAGGAAGGGAAAGATACGCTTGACAAATGTCCACGACCTTAGAAGGTGTCATCCAATCATTCACTAACTTCAAATTTGTTAATAAATCAATGCAAAGACTCATTTGGTCTGAAGGGATAGCTTTAATAGATTCAACAATGTCAAAGATTTTATACGTGGAAATTCCTTCGTTGGGGGTCATTTTCATAATAAAATTCATGAGTAAGAGTCTATGATCTTGGGGAATGTCTAAAATTGCTTTTGCGAAATCCTCCAATTCTCCTTCGATATCAGATTGCAGTGTAAATTTCACGGCAAGAGCAAGAAAAAGCTCTTTTTGATCCTGAGGTAAATTTAGACCTGGAATTGAAGAAATTGTTTTCTCTAGGAATATCTTTTTATACTGTGCTTCAAAGTTTAGAAATTCACTGGGAATTTTTGAGATAGCCTTATCACAACAGGAATAACTGTTTAGCTCGCACTGTTGTAATTTTGAATATAAAATATTAAACCGATGCATGTCATTATAATTAATGTCATCTGGAGAACACTTTAATTGAAGTAAGATAGAGTGACTTAATCTATTGATTGTTTGTTCAATCTTTACCTGGTCGCCCTGTTCTTTTGCATAATCGTTCTTACAAAGAAGGCTTGTAATAACGGTGTTTAAAGCAAAAATATTATTTTGATTTTGAGCACCACTTGAAGATTCCATAAAGATCCATTTATAGTTTATGAATAATAATAGCATAATAAATAATTAAATTCAAGAATTAGTAGAAAGTCGATATAATAAAATGCGCACTTGTGGCGAGTATGGCTACCCGGAGCATAGATATTGTTTGAAAAATAAATTGTTTATAAGATCCTCTTAGTCTATATTAGTCCATGATCGTCCTTCGTCCACGCCCACAACCTTGGATCCTAATGCGATTTTTTAGATTTAATTTTATCTTTTTACTAATTATTTTGAGTTCGACTACTTTAACCACGCTTTTGGGGGTGGATGTGAAAAGCTGTTATATTAAAGACCCATTTAAGCATGAAGCCAATCAGAAGCTTTTGAATTCAATCTTGGACAGAGAATTTTCCTACTTATCAGATACATTGCCAGCTGATCAAGCAATTCATTTGAGTGAGTCAATCTCAAAGATCACTAAAGCTCTAGTAAAGGGCGGTTTTTCAGCTGATGCTTATGAAGTTCCAGAAATCGATCAGAATTCTATTACTAGCTTTAATTGCTTTACATTATGGGAAGGAAACAAAAAAGTTAGCGGTGCGATTCCTCTGACTTTTTTCGTTTATGTTTGGCCATCAGAAGGATTAGCGACTTGTGCTTCTAAATCCTTAAATGCCTCTATTATTCATAGTCATCCAATTCCATGTGCATTTGCTGTGTTGAAAGGCACTCTTGTGCAAAAAAAATACGAATTGGTCACTTCTTCTTCCCTCGGAAATAGCATTCGTTTCATCGATGAAACCATCTTCTGTGAAGGTGAAGGGGACATTGATGCCTTAAGAAATCAATTCATACATAAGCTGTGTAATAAAAGTTCAAGCGTTTGTCTGTCGTTGCATGCGTATGGACTGCCATCTTCAGATGAAGTGATGGCATGTTTCCGAGATACAGAATCTACATGTTCATATGAACGATCTATAGTAAATTAGAAAAAAGTCTCTAGTACTGAACTCCAATTGAGGTAATTGCATAAGTGCGATGAAGATGCCCAAAATGTAGCTCCCCATTTCCAATCATGCTTTTCATTTAATCTTATTTTGAGTCTTGCCACGTGACGGGGACACAATGGATTTTAAGCTGAGTATGTAATAAAAGAGAAGAACCCTTGTCAGGGTTATGAGGGTTTGTTTGCTTACCCGTAGCTAGGGTGTTGTTTTTGTTCCTATTTCTACGTTGAATTTTCACATACATCTAAGTCTTTCAATTCGGTTTTCTTTAGAAAATTACGCCCTTAAATAACACCCTCGGATGGGGGTATGGGCCTGTAGCCCAATGTCATTAAGTTAAGAGATAAATATTTGTGATTTAAGAGTTTAGATTTGAAAATAAGCGTGTTCTAGCCGTGAATGCGGCGATTTTCATGT
>JACCVN010000305.1 GCA_013698165.1 Parachlamydiaceae bacterium
GTAAAACGTCGTGCAGCACGTAGCTCGGCATTCCAATGCCGAGTTTGGACGTGACGAGTCAAACCTTTTGCAGTTCACATCCCGACGACCAAGCCTATTTGCATTGCCGTTACTTTGGGCGCCCCAAACTTAGGAAGAGAATGCCGAGCTATGATAAATTTTATTTATTATGTTAAATTCTCTTTATATGGAGGGAGTATCTCATTCCCCCTAACGATTGAAAACTTTTTTATTAAATAAATAACTTGTCATTTCTGACGTCTTGGAGATATAAGTTAGATTTATAGATGACCGAATTAAGGTGCACACGATGAATCCCGCTACACTGCAAACTGTTAAAAATCAAAACCTTTCATCATTCCCAATAAAAGACCTTGTTATTATAGCACAGACCGAAGCTGATAACTGGAAAGAATTTTCTAAACAATTTAAACATACTCACAGGATTAGTGCTAGGAAATTTTTAAATGACATTAAAACTAAGATTGAGAAAGAACAAGACCCAATACTGAACCATCTATTTAGTCGGGCAGTTCATAACTTGAACGCAAATAAAGCGTTAATAGATACTTTTGATGTCAATGCAAAGAAAAAAAAGCAAGCACATCCTGCATTAATCTACAGGCACCCATATGCACCTCCCCCCTTTCTTATCCCAGAAGCTAAAATCCATTTAGATGTAAAAACTGACAATGTTATCGTGAAAACCAATCTGGATGTCCAAAGAAATAGCAATCACGAGTCTTTGATCCTAGATTGTAAAGATCAAAAAGTTCTTAGTATCAGCATCAATGGTACTCTACTTGAAAGGAAACACTATCGAGCCACCCTACGGGAAATTATTATTCTCAATGTGCCTAAAGATAATTTCTTTTTAGTACAAACTGTGTGTGAAATAGACCCTTTTAACAACGCATCAGGGTCCGGAATGTTTAAGTGTGGTACGCACTTGACAACACACTGTAAATTTGAAGATGCATCACGAATTTTCCCCACTGTAAATCGACCGGATGTACTCACCAAAATTACGACTCAAATTACTGCTGATCTGAAAGAGTATCCAATTATGGTTTCAAACGGAGATTTAATTTCTGAGCATATCAATTTTAACTACCGTAAGACATTTCTCTATGAGGACCCTGTTCCAAAACCTTGTTACTTATTTGGAGCAGTGCTAGGTAAATTTGAAGTGATAAAAGATAACTTTATCAACAAAAATGGACTCGTTATAAAAATTAAGATTTTAGTGGAATCGGGACATTCCAAAAGAGGAGAATTTGCTCTTAATGCTTTAAAAAAATCTTTAAAACTTGATGAAGAAATCTTTGGGCGTGTTTATGAACACAGCGCCCTAACATGCGTGGCTTTGGATAATTTTAATTCTGGGGCTATGGAAAACACGACTCTGATGATCTTTAACTCTCTAAAGATATTGGTCGATGAAGAAACTGGAACCGATCAACAGTTCCGGGATGTGTTCCATGAAATTTCTCATAGGTTAAGCCTTTACTGGAGAGGCGGACGTGTAGCTATTCGTGATTTCTTTGAAATTGGTTTAAATAAAGCTTTTGCCGATTGGTGCGCTGTCGTTATGGTAGAGAAGGCTTATGGAGAAGAATATTCAAGAATCAAACAGGTAGTGGATTTGCAAGTCAAAGCGTTTCCTCTGATGAGTTCTGAAATAGGACATCCTCTTAAGGTTAATGCTTATATTGACACCCATAGCATCTACGATAGCAATATGTATATATATGGGCGAGAAGTCTTCAGAGCTTTCGCCCGTTATCTTGATACTTACGTAGATGGAGGTTCGAGACTAGCCCTTGATGATTATTTTCGGACAAATAAAGGAAAATCTGTATGCATAGAAGCTCTTTTAGAATCAGGAAAAAAAGTGCTAGAACCACATGGAAAAGATTTGAAACAATTTGAAAATTGGTTTACACAACTCGGAGTGCCTACTGTTAGTGTAAATTATGATCATAACAAAGAAGCTGGTAAATTCACGCTAACATTTATCCAATCAAATATTCATCCTGAAACAAAGGAACCTCAAGAACCGCTAGCAATCCCCTTTAGTTATGAACTGATCGGAAAAGATGGTACTGTATGTTATCCAAGAACCAATATCATCTTAGAAAATGAAAAACAAAGTTACGAAATAGACGTAGGATTAGAAGAAGTAATTCCAGTCCTCATGCATGGATATAGCGCGCCTATTGCCTTGGATTGTCCATATACATTTCAGCAACTTGAGTCTATCGCTCTTTTCTCCAATGATGTTTATTGCAAATGGAAAGCTGGCCAAGATTATTCAGTCAAAGCCATTAAAGAAATCATGGACTGTAAGGAAAAAGGTAGTAAAGATATTAATGACCTAGTCCTCTTTTATAAACGAGCGTTGGAATCTGACAGACTTTCCAATATTGCCAAAAGTCAATCGCTGCATCTGCCATCACTTGGAGATTTGGCACAAAAACTAAATTGTTATGATTTTGAATCTATCAATATCGCTAGAGAAGTCCTTTTAAAAGCGATCGTATTTAAATGTAAAAATA
>JACCVN010000348.1 GCA_013698165.1 Parachlamydiaceae bacterium
CTGTCCTTCAAACAAAGTCTTGGTCGTATATGGACGTATGGGTGGAAGCCAGACAGTCAATTGCTACCATGGTGGTGGAACGTTTGTGTGGCCAATCATTCAAGGTTGTGAGTTTCTAGACCTAACCCCCAGAACAATCCATATTCCTCTGAGAGGAGCGCTTTCCCATCAGAATATTCGCGTAAACGTACCAAGTACATTTACTGTTGCAATTGGGATGACTGCGGAAGTGATGAATAATGCTGCTGTCAGACTTTTAGATTTGGGCCCCAAAGAAATCGAATCGATGGCTACTGAAATTATTATCGGGCAGCTACGCTTAACAATTGCTTCATTGCGCATTGAAGAAATCAATCAAGATCGCGAAATGTTCCTAGATGCCATCAAAAAGAATATAGAGCCCGAATTGCACAAAATTGGTTTAACGCTGCTCAATGTAAATATCACCGATATTACTGATGAGTCGGACTATATTGAAAGCATAGGGAAAAAGGCTTCTTCAATGGCTGTCAATCAAGCTAAAGTTGATGTTGCTGAACAGGAGAAACAAGGGGATATCGGCCAAGCTTTGGCTGTAAGGGACCGAAGAGTGTCTGTAGCAGCATATAATGCCGAAGCAGTTAAAGGTGAAAACGAATCCAAAGCCCAAATTGCCTCGACTAATGCTATGTTAGCAGAACGAGAAGCTGAAGCCTCACAGCGCAGCCAAGTGGCTAAGCAGGTTGCAGAGGCTGAAATTCAAAAGTCTCGTGCTTTAGCGCAAACACAACTGTTGCATGCCGATGAAATTGTTCCACAAGAGATCAAGAAACGCCGTATACAAATTGAAGCAGAAGCTGAATCACAGCGGAACGTATTGATTGCTCAGGGTGAAGCGGAGGCCATTTTAGCTATTAAAACAGCTGAAGCAGAAGGAATTGAAAAACTACTTGAGGCAAAAGCTAAAGGTTACAAAAAGCTTGTAGAAGCTTGCGGCAATGATGCCAAAAGCGCTTCAACAATGCTGCTCATTGAAAAGCTTGAAGAAATTGTTGGTCTGCAAGCTGAAGCGATTAAAAACATTAAAATTGATAAAATCACAGTTTGGGATAGCGGTAACGGTCAAAATGGATCTTCAACTTCTAACTTTATTAGTCAATTTGTTAAGTCGCTGCCGGCGCTCCATGATGTCGCAGGAATGGCTGGGCTAGAAATGCCTCAGTATCTAGGGAAAGTTGAAAAAAGCTAATCTTAATGGACTGAATGGACCGAATGGACTAAATGACGAGCCTGGAAACACACGGAAAGATAGGACACACGCTAATGCTAGCAACTCTACTTCCCCGTGACTTTAGTCCATTTAGTCCATAAGTCCATTTTCTTCCTATTTAACTCCGGTTATGCTATTAATGAATTAATGTCTAAAAAGTCACGCTTTAGAGACCGGTCACTTTATTTACTTTGGAGTTTATATGTTGAAGCATTCTAATCCCACGCAGTTTAGATTCCATCCGTGGCATGGTCTTGCATTAGGTGAACATTCTCCGAAAATTCTGAACTGCTATGTTGAAATGGTTCCTACAGATACTTTAAAATATGAATTGGATAAGGTGACCGGCTTGCTGAAAGTCGACAGGCCTCAAAAATATTCCAGCCTTTGCCCCTCGCTTTACGGAATGTTGCCACAAACTTATGCCGGAGAAAAAGTTGCCAAATTCTGTGCTGAAAAGTGCGGAAGACCGAATCTAATTGGTGATGGAGATCCTTTAGATATATGTATTCTTACTGAGAATGTCATTGCGCATGGCGACATTATTGTTAGAGCTATCCAGATTGGTGGGTTTCGATTGTTGGATGGTGAAGAGGTCGATGACAAGATTATTGGAGTGATGGTTGACGATCTTCTTTATGGAAACTTTAAAGATATAGCCGATTGCCCCCAGAGTGTTATTGAAAGACTAAGGCATTATTTTCTTACTTATAAAGACTCACCCGATAGGAAAAGCTGCAAAGTTGAAATAGTGGCAACTTATGGTCGTGAAGAGGCACAAGAGATTATTAAATTAGGTGCTTTGGATTATAAATCTCTTTTGAAAGCTGCTACAGATAATTTCCCTCCTTGAAAGTAGGCTACCGTCCTCTAGTTAAAATTTCCCATTTGGACCATCGCC
>JACCVN010000349.1 GCA_013698165.1 Parachlamydiaceae bacterium
CACAAACATCTAAGTTAATAATTGCATCGACATATACACCATAAATCCACATGAAGGAATGTGTCCAAAAACAGCACAAAAACAACAGCCTAGCTACGGGTATGCAAAAAAGCCTTCATCACCCTGCCAAGGGCTCTTCTCTTTTATCTATTCATGGATTTGGAAGATTTGCGTAATGATAAGGCTTACACCCAGGCTACATGCTGCCGCCGCATTCGAGAGTATTGGCAACAATTACAAAATCTGTACATTGGGGTATTGCTTCCGAAGGTCTTCAAGAAGGGTGAAAGAGATACTGCAAGCGGTGCAGTTAAGTTCCCGAAGGTTTTTTGCGATTTTAAGGGTCTCAACAACTGCTGCTTCTGTAATATGATGACAACTCGAAATATTAAGCTTACTCAATCCCCTCTGTTGCTCAGCTATAAGAATGACTGAGGCATCGGTAGCGTTTGTGCGGGCCATACTTAGAACTTCTAGCATACGTTTCCCTTGTGAAAGCTGTTGGAACCCGCTTTCGGAAATTTGATCACATCCATCGAGATTAAGTTCGATCAAGTCTGTAGCAGCATCCAAAATAACCGAAAGCTCTTTATCCACAATCACACTGCAATTAGAGATGTTTAAACGTTTAAGATTTGGTAAATTCAACAATTCACCCCAGCCCATAGCGGTCAATGTTGTACAGCCCATTAAATCCAAACTCCGAACAGAGGGACAATGAACAATAATTGCTTTGAAATTGCTATCATTCAACCAGCTACACCCGGAAAATATCACTTCATTTACCTGTTCAGGAAGTTGTTCAAAGTGATAGCTATAGTTTTCTGTTCTGCCGAGATCTACAGAAATGAGCTTGGGACACTCTTGTAACAACCTATGGAACCCTTTTTCGTCGGCGATTCTTGAACCATAAATCAAATGTGTAATGATTGGCATCACTTTTCTGAAGCTCTCTAGAGAACGTTCTGTGATGCTTTCAAGATAGCAAGATACCGAATACCGATTTGGAAATGAGATTTCTATTCCTGCATCAGATGCATTGATTATTTCACCACATTTCTCACGTAAAAATTCCCAAGAGTTTTCATGTGAAGTGATCAATGACCCGTAAACAAGCAGTGGCTCCAGACGCCGCCAAAGCAGTATCTGACAGAGTTCGGCCAGTCCCGGCAAGTCAAATTTAAAGCTAACATCTAGCATGCGCTTAAGCTGTCTATCACTTAGCTTCCAAAGCTCATGGACCTCATTTGTGTATACATATTCATCAACAATCTTAACTTCTGATAACTGCATTCCTGAAATATACAAATTTTTCCCAGACTTACCATAACAAGACTTATGAATGAGATGCTGGAAAAAAGGACTGCTTGCTTGATACATTAAGCTGTTGATTGGAAGCTGTCCATCTATTGCCATAAAATTAACATTTAGCGGCAATAGTGGCTTTAACCCAAAATAATGGTGTTTTATCGAATCGACAACTTCCCCTGCTATCGACGCAGATATCGTGTTAGCTAAAAATTGATCAGTAAACCATTTTAATGATTCTGAAATAAATTCAGAATGCATGCTACGCCAATTCTCATCATCGCAGGCGAAAATAAAAAAATGCGCATAGTCATTAATATTGCTCTGCAAAAGCTGCAGGAGCTGTTGATCCGTAGATGCCGATCCATAAGACATTAAATTTTCAGTTAAAGTTGCAGGCATCAACATTGATGCAATTCCTCATTTTAAAAATTGATATGATCAGCATGTTTACATATACTCCCAGTAGCTGATCGCAGCAAGCAATAATTATGCACCCCGGTTAGGGTGTTCATTTTGTTAATGTTTTTTGGCAAAGAAAATCACTCGGATTGAACGATCGAGAGTGCCTCCAAATTGTAATATGAATTCGCTTTCGATCATTCAATCGCGAGGATTTTCTTTGCCAATAACATTAACAAAATGAACACCCTACACCCGGGTAATGTTGACTGCGGAGTTCGTTGTCATCCCTTTAGGAGTTTAACTATGAGCCACATCATGAATGATCAACTGGATCCCGAAACGCAATCTAATGTCGACCGCTGGCTCAACGAAAATTATGATCCCGACACCAAAAGCAAAATTCGTAAATTGCAAAATGACAATCCTGAAGAGATCATAGATGCTTTTTATAAAAATTTAACTTTTGGTACTGGAGGCCTTAGAGGCATCATGGGGGTTGGATGTAATCGGATAAATTTTTATACTGTGCGTGCAGCCACTCAGGGTGTAGCCGACTATCTCAATTCACAAACCCTCTCATCGCACTCTTCTCATAAAGTACTTATCGGTTATGATTCCCGCCATAATTCCAGAGCTTTTGCTGAAGAAGCAGCGAAAGTATTGGCTGGCAACAAGATAAACGTTTTGTTGTTTAAAGATATTAGACCGGTACCTTTGATCTCTTTCGGTTGCAGATATAAAAAATGTAGCGCAGCTATTATGATAACAGCATCGCACAATCCAGCGCAGTATAATGGCTACAAAATCTACTGGTCTGACGGCGCCCAGGTGCTTTCCCCACACGAAAATAGCATCAGCAAAAGAATTAATCAGATCACCGACTTGGAAATGATCAAATCTGTTTCATCGATAGATGATGTCTTAATCGAAGAAGTTGACGATGAAATGGAT
>JACCVN010000369.1 GCA_013698165.1 Parachlamydiaceae bacterium
GCTTTATTAACAAAACAAAAAAACAAATTATTTTATTACAAAAAATGATTATAAATATTTATTGGCACTTATGCAATTGCGTCATTCGGGGCATAATCCTGCCGGGGAAGTAATGTGCCATTTTAGCTCGACAAAATGTTTTCCTGTTTTATCTAAAAAGGTAAGGCTTCCCAACAACATTTGATGGACAAGGCTTTGAGAATCTTTAAGGATGTAATGTTGTCAAATTTAGTTCTTCAAAACTATGTGGATTTTGCCCGAATTCAGCTAGTTATATTTTTATGCCTCGAATGGGGCTAGTTGTGTAAAGCCCATAGTGTAGTCCCGATAGGGGCAAACTATGGGTAGGCAATAGTTGAATATAAGTCCCGAAGGGGCGGCTTGTGAAGCGTAATACAGGGACTTTTAAATGAGCTCTTGCGCAGCCGAGATTTCTCATATTCAGCTATGTGTGAAAGTCAATCAACCCTAAATTTAGCCATTTGCTCCGCCATGCATTGTATGCACTTTGATGATGATCAACTGCACTGCTACCAGGCATGGCCATGAAGGTATAAATGCTTTGTATTGGGGATGGAATTTTTTACTAAAATGCCTTTTAAAACCCCTCTTGTCGAGGTAGAGCTTTGACGAAGATGATCTAGCTTATCCAGATAATCCTGAAGTACTCGACTTTTTTCATTTGAACATTCTCAATCTGATTGCTATGGTATAGCATTGAGCAGGCATATTAAATCTCCTTTTGATACAAGTGATTTAATACCTGTCTGCTTCTCTTTGTTTAACTATTCAATACTAAGCTTTTTCCCGGCTTCATACCTGAAAGGAACTCGTTTTTTTTGCGATGAAATTTTAATGCTTGTATTTAATTATTTAATTGTATAGTGTAATAGAAACAGAGGAGATAAACAATGATTCGTTCAACAAATTATTTAGCCGATTATCAAAAAATTCTAACTGAGGATTTATTCAATTCAGACATTAAAGATTCTATTACTGAATTTTGTAGCATTCCTGAGTTGAAAACCCTGCAAGCCGTATCAAAAGCTTGGTCTTCAGCTGCAAGTGCAAAAGCACAATGGCAGTCTATAGGAAATTCATTACAACTCCCTATCAATAAATTCAATCAAGCGAATATAAAAAAATACATCGGAGAAACAAAGGACAAAGTAAAAAGTTGTCGTGTCCTCCCATTTTTTTGTAGACCTTTCTCCTTCGGTTCTTTTAGACGCAACGCCACTTTTTTTAGAAATTCATGAACTATTTAAGAGTGAAAAAATTAACGATATTAATGCTCTTCGTCAAATTAATGAAGCATATAGTACCATAACCGTTTGGCATGAATTGGAAAAGCAAAGTTTTATTGCCAATAAAATTGCTCCCGATTTAAAACAAATAAAAACTTATAGTCGTATCAATACTGGTTATTATTTGATAAATTCCTTTAGTGATTTGTTTATCAAAATTAGATGGTCGGAAATTTTTTGAGTTAATTCAACGCCATTTTTGTAGCTACTCTTTTTGCAGCTTTCATTATCATCAAGATTATTGAAATGTTCAATGTAACAATCGTGCAGATTTTCGTAATTTTTAATATTTTCTGAAAAGAAATTAACAAGATCAATATTAATAATACGGTCCTTAAAGATAGTCTTCAAGCCATGGTCTAAGAAATTTTTATTTAGGATGTCAGCACTTTTTGTTTTTAAGTCTTGTATTTTTTCTAAAATATTTGATTTATGTTTATGAAGATATCCGCTCTTGATTTTACTCAGCAATATGATGAACGATGATATTTAGGCATGCAATGAGATGGCAGGGGGTGATTTGTCCCGATCGGCATTTCTGAACGTAATCAGGCCGTCTCGGCCTGATTCTAATGAAAGCCTAAATCATGTGCATGTCATAGGTGAGGTAATGCTTGATAATGACCTTTCGAAAATTTTTATTCGCGGAAGTCCTATATAGAGCAAACGAAATATTAGGGCTAACAGGGTTTTGGCAGCTTGATGCTTTAACCATATTATTTTTTTTCAAATTCAGTCATGGGAGAATCCAGGAAAAGCTAAGATACAAAACCGGCAACAATGGAAAGCCTACAATATTTAGGTTTTCATTAGAATCAGGCCGAGACGGCCTGATTACCTTTTTCTTCCGACGAAGGAGGGGTACTTGCACTGTTACTCCAAATCAGACTGAATGGAATCCAAGGGCTTCAAAATCGAATGTTTATGCTTCACGAGTTTCTGGTAAAAAAACGATTTAAATTACTGATCTTAAATGCAACCTAATTTTGGCGATAACTTGACATAAATAAATTATAAATATTAAATTAATTCAATCGTTACCGGAGGTGTTGCTATGCAAGTTGAGAAAGACAGAGGTCCTATTGAAATTACAGATTCGATCATTCATTTGAATCAGTCTGAATCGAATGGAGAATTGTATGATTCTGCTTCCCGTGTTTCCTCTATATGACACATTCATCGCTTACAAGAATAGAGAGAGTGTAGTAAGGGCAGCGTTTTTATTTACCGGAGTTTTCATGGGTGCACTGGGAAGCGAAGCTTTAAAAAAAATCGTAAGCAAGGAAGCACAGGGTGTATTTCCTATACCTATTGCCTTCTCGCTTGCCGCCTTTTGGTATTGCTTGTGGATTGGCAATGTATAGTGTTTTTGATTTTTACGGCATTTGCAAAAGAAGGGAATAACACGCAGTTTATGATCCACTAGTAGGGAGGTTATAGTGCAAATAATTTTGATGACCAGGATTCAGAAAAGGGAGTTTGGCGATTTCAAGAAGCCAAGGCAAAACTTTCTGAAGTTTAAATAGAGCAGACAAGAGTGGCCGCCAAGAGATCGTCCGTAATAAAAAGCACTTTGTTATTTTGAACGAGGAGGCATATAGCATTTATTTAGGGGCTTGTAGATCTATTTAAGACGTGCTTTTACGCTGCCCTCACCCTGATATCGAGTTAGATCTCTCACGGAAATATCTTTTATCCTCCAGTTCTGTTTTTTTACAGAACCCTTGTAAACACTTTGTCCTAAGCCCCGAATACAGCGACAGCATGTAGCCACACCCGTAACCCTATCATTAAAATGAGTGATAGGATCTTTCTCTATAGCTCATTAAATTGTATTTCTTGAGTTATAGGATTCTGAAGCCAATATCTTGTAT
>JACCVN010000372.1 GCA_013698165.1 Parachlamydiaceae bacterium
CTATTTGTTTAATGACAACATAATCCCCTAAATTTCGGGCTTCCAATGTGCGTGCTTCATTCATGCGCTCTCCACGACCAGCAAAATTGCTAATCTAACAATATTAATATTCAAAAGTCTTTCAAAAAGATAAGGCTTAAGGGTCAATCATATTCACATCAATTATTTTGAGCAAGCTAACAACATGTCATGGACGAAATGGACTGAATGGGCAAAGTGAGATAGATCAGGGAGAGCACGGATTATATTGCTTTTAATACACAACACAGTTTTCATATTTCATAGATGAATTCATTTTAACTATAGCCAAGTTTCAAAACCTATACTCGCTCCGGACCTGTTTTTATTGCAGTAAGTACAGTGGGCGCACTTCCATAAAACTGCTTGTGTGAAGATCGTGTGATTGGAGCGAAGCTACGAGTGCAGCGTGATTACAAGTCGTGATGTATCTGGTGGCGTGCACACTTTCAGTAGCACAACAGCAAGGTTGCTAAAACTCAGTAAGCGGATGTTCCCAACTCCTCATGAGTTAGCAAGCGCTATTCAGAAAGCAATAGGCTAATCCCACATAGATGGTTTAAAATTTTTCGCCACTTTAATAAAATCATGACAATTGATCTTATTAATACAGCCATTTTGAATGGCACCCTCATTTGTTAAAAAAGGAATTAAATAATCTTTAAATTCTTCTGTTAACACTAGGATGCCCTTAATGAATTTAGGAGGGATATAATTTTTAATCATAACCTCATTAAAAATCTCTTTTTCAGTTAAACATTTTGTGAATTCTATAAGATTTTGACGATTTGAGTAATTAAGGTCTCTAGGATTTTTATTACCATAGCAGTCTTCTTTGTATGCATAGCCTCCTCTATTTAAAATAGCCAAATCAAATAACATCGTATAATTTGTGGATGTACTTAGTTTTGTTATATTATTTTTACTAACAAGCCGAGCAAAGACGCTTTCCCCTCCGCCAGTTTTTAAATCACTACAGGAAGAAATACCCATTTTTATAATACTAGCTTGAAACCGATCTTGAGTGGACAACGCCCCTGTTTTTAGCATGAGTGCAATTCTTCCAGCAGATTCTTTTGGATTACCAAGAATTGCAAATTGGAGACCAACGGCGCCATTTTGACGTAATTGTTCATGGAAATCTTTAATAGACCAAATCTCTTTGCCGGGATAAACCGATTTCTTTTTTAACAATCTAGAGCGATCATCGAGATACTTTTTAAAGATCGCAGTCATTTCGGGAGTGGATTTTTCAAGCATTGGCCTTATTTTGGAAGGCTTCATAAAAAAATATTCACGTGTCATCTCAAGTTGAGTTGCTTCAATTGGAAAATAGGTGCGGAAAATTTTTGCAGTTTTAATTCTTTCTTCCTCTTCTTTGCCATGTAAAGTTGTCACAGCCCCAAGACCGAGACTGCATAGCATAGAATTCAGACTGAAGAGAACGTCTTCTTTAATAAGATGCGCATCGAGCTCTATATCAATGTTATTATAAAGACATAGATTTTTTGGGTTGTTACCCATATTGATTTTTCCGAGTCCATTGAAATGAATTTGAACAGCCTCATCACATTCTAATTTCAACCCTTTTGCATAATCAAAAGTGTCATCAATATTACTTTTTTGATAGAATTTAAATGGCTCAAAAGTAATAGAAATGCCTAGAGGAAATTGCTGAGAAAAAATTTTTTCGAAACTATCTGGGTTTTTTTCAATACACTCTATAACCATTTTTAGGTCAGTACGTGCGAAATCGTTTAATTTTAATTGAAGACAATACGAATTAATGCCTCTCAAATTACGTATATCTGCTCGAATATGACCTCCCTTTACAATAGAACCTCCAAGACCGCTAAAATGCGCTCCGAAATTAGGGTTTAATTGAGTTTTTTTTCCTATATCAATTGCTTCATGTAGATTACAAAATGGATGCAATGTATCTATATTGAGAAGTTGAGAAGTAAACAAAAAAACCTTAAACGCTTCTTCAATTTTTTTTTCTTCAATTAATTTTAGAGCAATATCAATACATTTGGGATGAAATTTTGATATAGTCAGAGGGCCTGAATGTTCATGCAATTCATTAAATTCAATTTTTAAGTTTTGAAATATATTTGTTACATCATCTTTTAGAACATTATCGGTTTTAAAAATTGAAGGAGTATTTATATTTAAAGCAGTAGATTCCATAGATTCCTTATTAAAAATGTGATCTCGCTTTAAATAGTATCAAATATCAATTAAGTTAGATATAAAAATTCCATGAATCTAAGACTTAGCATACCTATTTAAGAAGCGATAAAAATTTAACTGGATCGATAGGGAGTTGTTGAAGATGATAAATTCAGCACTTACTATGGCAGCAAATAACAACTGGCGTAAGCCAATGGGATGATCAACAAAAAATATAAACACGCGAATAAGTTGCAGCATACTGCCATTCGCATAAGCCGCTATCATTCACCAAATTTTTTAAATCCTAAATTTGCATTTAAAAGTTGTGAGGTCCTTTTTTGCATACCCGCAGCTGCAGCTGTCTTCGCTATCGCTCGCAAGCCTTGCTAAGTTCCACTACCGTGGATTAGCAGCAATGCTCCCTCAACAAGTTGCATTTTAGTATGTTAAGCGTTTGTAGTATTGCCTTAATGAGTTTGTAGCTAATCCACGATAATGGATCTCTCTCTGTAGCACATAGCAAGGCTTGCGAGCGATAGCGAAGACAGCCACAGCTACGGGTAAGCAAAAAAAACTCATAATACTGACAAGAATTCTTCTCTTCTATCTTTTGTGCAGTAAAATCACAAACATCTAAGTTATTTAACGCATCATATTTATGTTAAACCACATGAAGGAATTTGTATAAAACTTCAACAAAAACAACACCCTAGCAAGGCTTGCGAGCGAAGCAATGACTGCTTCAGCTAGAAATATATAAGGGTTCTCACACCTCTGAAAGGGCCCTTTTTTCATTTTTAGAAACTGACTATATGGATTTAGTAAAGATAAGCCTAAACAAGAATTATTAACGAAATTAGAAATTTTATGTTGACGAAATTGTGCTTTCAAGCTTTTACCCTTGAAAAGTTGCAAACATTCTGTTACTTTTGATAAATTATTCTTAGTCTCAGTACTTTACCCTCTCTCGATATAAAATCGAGACTGTCAGCAAGGCATTTTTTTATGGACAAACGCACAATTCTTTTTTCGATCTTAGTTTTTGCAACACTTTTTCTCGTTAACATTTATTTCGACCATGAATTTGAAGAAAAGAAACGCCAATGGGAACTTACTCAAGGTGTGAAGAAGAAACAAGAAATCAAACTGTTAGAAGCTGAGCTTTCAAGTAGCAGTGAAAACGTGGAAGATCTTGGCCTTTATACTGCTTTCGCAGACGATAAAGGCGAAAATCCTTTGACTGCAGGGGTCTTTAAAGACGAATCTTTTTTGACTATCTCTTGGACTGCCAATTTGCCAGACACGCTTTATGTTCGCCCTCAAAACTCAGAAGAAACTTTAAAACCTCTTAAATTGACCTTTGACCCGAAGGCTATCGACGCTCCCACAGTTTACCAGCATAATGGAAAAACCCCCATCCTTATCGGCAACCTTCCAGATATTGGAAATTTTGAACTTCAAGCAATAACTTTTGAAAGTAAAAATAAACGTCTTGACACGCAGGCTTCCCCTGCCGAATATCACGATGGCCTTGTTACACTTGCTAAAGATCGACTTGAGACTCTTAAAAAAGAATCCGGACAATCCCAAACTATTGAGACCGCTGCTCCAAAAGGCGATGCGATCCTCCTCATGAAAACCGATGTCGGCTACTTGCCTGTAGGGATTTATAATCGAACTGAAAAACATGTCACCTACCTGGAAGATGT
>JACCVN010000384.1 GCA_013698165.1 Parachlamydiaceae bacterium
CCTTCTCTACCGCTCTCCCATATTTACCTCATAAAGAAATTCTTGGAAAGCAAAAGCTATGACTCGATTCAAATCACCAAAGCTTTCTAAAAGAATAAGTCATTTCTTTTTTAAGGCTTTGAATGCAAATGTAAAATTCTTATCTTTCAACAAAATTCAGTAGCTTACAAAAAAGAAAATTAGGGTATATTATACGCTATTTTCAAAATCATTCAGTTACTTGTATTTCTCCGTGCCTTTCTGTCTTCCCGCCTCGTAACTTTTATTTACGAAATCGAAAAACTTTCTTAACATGACAATTAATTCGCAATTGACGATCGCGGTAGACTGCTTCACAACCAAAAAAACCACATTAATGTGATATAATTCCCCTGATAATAATTATCCCATTTACTTCAACTAAAGATAGATGATATAATGCGTTTAGTGGAAATACCCTAAAATAACTTTGATCCTATAATAATTTAAAATTTGGTGAAAAATGTCTTCTAACTTCGCTCTTAATCCTTTAGACTATGATAATTCCTATGCTATATGGGGAGGACTCGCTACAGGACACTTTAAAAAAGCATTTGTAGAATCTGGTGTGGCATTTGGCCATCGTTTCGTCCATAGTCTTATTGCTCTTACAGAGTTAATCCCTGTAATAGGCCAAATTGCTGCTCTTTTTGAAAAATTCATTGTGTCACGTCAGTTAGCAATTGGGTCTTCTTCACCTAAAAATGCTTCTTCACAGATTCTTACTACACTTCCTTATCCCAACGATTTATCTGCAATTGAAAAGCAAGCGTTAACAATGATGGCACCAAATGCAGACAACCTCACATTTAAATTTGCCAATGCCTCCCAAACCCAGTTAAATATTCGTGCTCAAAATATTTTTAATAGTGGTGCTGAAGTCATTGTTAATGCAGCTAACACGCATTTAGGAGGCGGTGGAGGAATTGATGGTTTGATTCATGAAAAAGGTGGTAAAGCCTATACCAATGAGCATTTCAAATTGCGCGACGATTTTAAAGGCAGTTTTAAAGAAGGTTATGCGGCTATCATTGGCAGTGGTGATCTTAAAGCAGCCAATAAGATCGACAATGTAATTGTTATCGCCGGCCCACAAGGCAATACAGATGCAATTAAAGAAGGTCAATTATATTCTTGTTATTATAACAGCTTGGTTTTGGCTCAAAATAAAAAAAGTATTGCCTTCCCTTCAATTAGTACTGGGATTTTTGGGTTCCCTAAAGATAGGGCGGCCGAGATTTCGCTGAAAGCGGTTAACGATTTTATTAGGGATTATCCAAACACGAACCTTAAGATGATCTCCATTCACTTCCTGAAAAATGATCAATTAAAGTACTACGCAGATATTTGCTGATTCTCGTCTGCTAGGAAAATGAATTTTTCACTCCGTAATCTCAATGTAGATAATCGTGAGTTAAAACGTAGTGGCGGAGAGAAATGAGAGTTGAGAATTTGTTATCATGACAATATCAGATACTCAACCACTATTATTTCCCTCTCCGCCTTTCCATCTCCCCGCGTCAGCGTAAATTTGTTACCCGATAATAAACTTCCTTTCAAATTAAATTTGAATTCAAAATTGTGGATTTCCGCAATGAGAATTCTAATATTTTGGCCATTGGCATAGAAAATGCTTATAAACCTATAAATGACCGTTTCTCTTCGTAGGAATTATTTGCAAAGGAGGGGGATATATAGTATAATAAAGATAATAGTTAGAAGTACAAGTGATTAATGGAGCTAAAATGGATAATAATTTACCACAAATTGAAGAATACTATCAAAAAATTACAGCCGACATTAACACTTGGCTTCCCGAAGGAATTATTGAAGTCGACTTATCATTGCTCCAATCATTAGGCTTACTAAAATACCATTCTTTAGATAAGAAAAATTTTACCCTTACCCGCTATTTCCATCTACTAGAATCAACAGATAAGATCACATTGATTAATGAACAATTTATCGTCTGGATAGTCCCCGAAAAAACTGATAATCACGCATTGACCTATACTCTAATCGCCCTCAATTCCCCTGATCATCCTCATCTAGAAACGGCATTTTCGACTACAGGAATTTATAATTCCTCACGTCTAGTCCTTAGAATTTTAGAAAAATTTCTTTATGAGATTCAAGAAACTGAGGATGCACTTAAGATGATTAGGAGAACTTCTTAAAGATGCTTTTGAAGGGTAAGGATATTGAAGTTGCCTTCACGTTGATAAGAAACATTATCCATAATGTGGAAAATGACTAATCTCCCGATGCCACCAATTTTTCGATGATCAATAGTATGTTCACTATTATGGTCGGGAATATAGTGGAGACTATCGAAATTTTCTAAAGGGTTAAAAGGAATTCCATCATCGCGAATGGTAATATCTATACCCCTATCCCGATCAGAACTGCAATTTATATGAATTATACCTGAAGATTTGTCTGGATAACCGTAGCTGATGACATTAACAAGTGCCTCTTCAGCGGCAAGGATGATTTTAGAAATTTCAAATTCTTTAAAATTAACAATTTGTGCTTCATGCCGAATGAATTCCAGCATAACAGGGAGTTCATCAAGAGCTGCGCTAAAGGTTTTATTCATCACTACCAACTGTGGCTAAGATAATCCCTAATTTTTCTAGCTATTGTACGATTGAGCGGTCTTTTGGCAGCTTCAAAAGCTGCATCGGCATTGGAAAGCTGTCCAAGTGAATATTCATTCACATTGCTATCTGAAGGCCCATTATTCCCGTTATAATCATGGTCAACATCTACATCAGCAGCGAGCTGGTAGGGACCATCAAGCAAACGTCCTGAAGCGGCTTCCAGAAGTGAGAATTCAACAATTAGTGTGAGCCGTGTTTCATCAGGAATTATCGATTTAGATAATTCTCCATTTCTATGCCGATCATATCGAAAGCCTATATTAACATCAGCTAAATTTATTACCTTGACAACTAGGAGCAAGGCGCCATCTTTTAGGCGATACTCGAAGCTACCCGAACATGCGATCGCCTGCACGATGGCGGCTGTAAGATCACCATCAAGATCACCTTCAACGTAAGGCACAGAAATCGTCTTATATTCACTAAAGGCATTTTGTTGACCAACGTGATATCCGCAACTAGTGAGCACAAAGAGATAGCAGATTATGGTAGTCATGCCAGAAATGCGATAGGCTGTCGGCATGAAAAACATCAGGGAACCCAATCTATTTTTTTATCGGAATCATCCTCGGCTTTAATTTCATCTGTGCTATCGACGCAACTTTTCTCTTTGGCAGGGATAGATTCGCAATCAGTCGCAGATTGAGGAATCTCTCCCCCAAGAATTGTCAGCCGTCTACGAGCTAGTTCAGCGGATTGTGTATCGGGGAACTGATGAACAGTATTTTGGTAGTAAAGAATTGAGGCTCGTGGCTTACCAATGCGTTCATAAAACAAGCCTGTGTTTGCTAAACCCCAACCATAAACTTCTTTGATTTCTCTGATGCCCGCTTCAGCTTGGGCCAGACGTTCTTCACGAGGAAATTGAAGCTGGAATCGCCGGCAGTTGATTTCTGCAAAAGCTAAAATATCGGGGTTTTGAAATTCTAAGCGGCATTGATCAAGATAACATGTGTTGATTAATAGAAAGTACTCAGGCGCCAGCTCGTGCTTAGGAAATCTGCGAACCGCCATTTGCAGGCAATCGATACACTCGCGGTATTCGCGTTTGGAGCGAAGAAGAAGAGCTTTCGAATAGAAAGCTTCAGCAGCTAAATCGTGGCATGGTAAAGCGGCAACCACTTCGTCATAGATCGTTAATGCTAATTCGTATCCCCCTGACCATTTTGGAAGCTGTTTGTAACCGAAAAGGCGGCAGCGAGCACCTGCTCTAAATCTTTCTGCAATCGCAAATTTATATTGGATTGCATCTTGAAATAATCGTGGATGGTCTTTACCCTGCAAATATATTGAAAAAGTCGTATTTGCAGCATCCAATTCACCGATATTAAAATAGCATACAGCCAAATAAAAACCGCTTTCCTGAGAATAGGTAGAATTTGGGAATCCGGCTTTCACCATGTAAAACTGGTTCGAGGCCTCCAGCCAATCTTTTGCTTCATAGGCGTCCACAGCCGCATTGTAATGCTCTTCAACAGACATATAGGGTGCAGAGTCGACATTGACAAGGCTGCCATCTTTAATTGTATAGGCTGCCTGGAGCTGCGTTGCACTGGAAAAAGCCAAGAAAAAACTTAGAAAAAGCGGTGTAAACTTCATTAAATCCCTAATCACATTATGTAAATAATTAAGCATTTTGGGAGACCAATTTGATAGATCTCACAAGCAGCTATCGAACTAAAAGTGTAGTGGAAGGAAGGGAATCACCGCAAGAGAAAAAGTCTTTCTGAACAACAAGCGCTGACTAGACAAATAGGCAAAAGTTAGAAAAAAATGAGCAGCAGACAGACACGCATCAACCCGCAGGAACAAAGAAAAGCAGAAGTCCGATAGCCGCAAATGCGTCAGCAGCGTTTAGCCACCTGCTAGGGTGTTGTTTTTGTGCTGTTTTTGGACACATTTCTTCATGTTGATTTATGGTTGTATATGTCGATGCAATTATTAACTTAGATGATTGTGATTTTACCCGATATTTCCTGCACAAAAACAACCCCCTAGCCTGTGGCTACATGCTGCCGAAGCATTCACGGCTTGGATTAAGACTTGGAGGCAGAAAGAATAGAAGGGAGTTCGCGAAGGGCTTTTTCTAGATTGGCGTTAAAGTCGACACCCCATTTGACGCCGATATTTATAGAAGCAATCGACCGACCTTCACCTTCAAAATC
>JACCVN010000389.1 GCA_013698165.1 Parachlamydiaceae bacterium
AACAAAAGGGGGATTATCGGAAAATGTTCTGCGTACAGCAGAATTTGTTGTAGGGTTGATAGAACAAATATTTTTTATGGGTATTTTTTGGGTCCCGATAAACAGGGGTCTAGTATAAATAGGTGCAGTGAGATTGACAAACATCGGCTCTCCAAATGAACGGGTTGAAATGTAATTTAGATGTGTAAATTAAAGTTAGTACACTGTTAAGGTAGTATGGTACTCAAAATGATCTTTCTAAGTCTAACTTAATATTCATAAATGAGTGTAACCAGATGTTTCCTCTTGCGATTTCTGCAACATATTTTTACATGTTTAAACCGATATTAATAATAAAATAAATTTCAAAATGCGCGATCGCAAATTCATTTCTAAGCATGCATGACTCCTGCTGCGAGACACAGCAGGCTACGACTTCAACCGTAATGAGGTTCGCACTCCTTAGACATCTCAGAAAGGAGCTCACAATTTAGCATGTAGTAGTATTCCATCGTTTCAAATTTTCTATCAAATAATTCATTTGTTTGGAGGGGTGACGCTTTAGATAACCGATTTTGTAACTTTTGAAAAGGGGCTACCACATTTCGGGCAATCCCACGAAATTTGAATGTGTCAATCATGCCATTTTCATGCTTGTCTTCCATTGATTCATAACCAAGAGAATTTTTCCCGCAAAGATAAGGGGGTTGCATAAAATAATCGCCTAAGCAACTATTCATTTTAAATTTGAGACACTTTGAATTTTCAGTTTGATTAAAAAGATTACTAGCAAGATCAAATTGAGCCTGGACATCTTTTGGCAGTGCTTTCCAGGTTAATTTAAGTGAATTAATAGGTTCAAGGCATAAACCCGTATATAGAGAAAATGCAGAGGCAAAATCTTGATAATTTAGGCATTCAGCTATCACATCAAGATAGAATGTGATGACATTTATTCTTTCATTAATAGCCGTCTCAATCTCTCTCTTGCTCTCTTTGAAAAGGACTTTTTCATGCTCATTTTTGGTTTGTTTAAAAGCTGTTATGTCATGCATTTTTTTACTTTTACATATCAAAATATCATTGGCAACCACATATGCAAGCGAATTAATCGAATCGACTAGCAGGTTGTATTGAGGACAAATATCTAGCCTTTCAAGTTTTCCGGATACCAACTCGTCTAAAGGAACTTTGCAAAATTCTGAAGCTGTTTTTTTAATGATGCTCTTAGCATACAAACAAGCCAATTCAGGATGCCATTGCCCAGTTTTTATGATTGTGTGCCATTCCGCAATTTTAATCTGCTCATACTCATTTAGAACATTAATGTTAGATAATTTAATAGCTTGGTAAATTTGACGGGTATTCAAAGGCTCAATTATTGAATTTTCATTACTCTTAATGACTAATTCTTCTTTCAATTTTTTTGTAATTTTAACAGTCTCTTTTCCATATAGTTCTGTGATCTGTTTTTTCCTATAAGCTCGTTCAGAAGTTTGTTTATAGGCATCAATGAGAGACTTCTTCATGCGAGGGGCATATTCAATAATCAAACTAAGCACTTTATTGATCTCTGGATCAGGGTAGAAATCCAATCCAATGTTACTCTGAAGGCAGTTTTTGCAAAACTCTATTAACAGTACAGTTATGTCCTCATTTTTCGGAGATCTTTTCCAAGATTCATCGATGAGTGCCCAATTCTGTGTCCTGTTTTTTTCAAGGAGCGTTAAGACCTTTTGAAGCATCACAAGTGGGTTGCCTGTCAATCTGGCAAAAATCAGGCTTAAATCATTTAGGGTGATTTTATCTAATGGAGTAATATTGTCAACTTCGATTTCTCCTTGAAACAGTTGTTGAACAAGCATTGCTGAAAAAGCTTCATTATTAATTAAAACTACTTTAGTCAATTTAAGTTCTTCATTAAGCTTTTCTTTAATAATTGAACTGGACCAATTTGCTCGTTCTAAATAGAAAATCATCTGGTCTAAAGAGAGATTTTCCCCGTTCCCACCAATGTCATTAAGAACATTAAGGGCTAAAAATTTAATGTTTGCCAGTAACTCCTTAACACAAATTTCGCGTGAGGTGAATTTTGCATCTGTGATTTTTTTAATACAAAGGTTTTGATGCTTTCCAAGAATGATGGCATGGTTATCCTCGACTTTCTCAATAATCTTAGACAATGATAAGAGACGATTCCAAACGATTTCAATTTTATCGTTATTTGCAAGATTAATTTCTGATGAAGATCCCGGGCGTTTTCTCGTTAAAATAGGAGAGTGAGAAAGCAATTCTTCTTTTTCCTGTTCAAGTGTACTGATCATTCCTAAAGTTATTGCTTCCTTCTTTCTTGATGATTTCAAGTCCAGACTGGTTCCATTGAGACTCCACCGTCTGTTGGTTAAAGGGAATTTTGAATCGCTTAATGTATTCGATGTGATGCTTGTGTCACTCACTGAGGACCTTACGTTTTCTCGTTTGGCACGAATTAACTTTTTTGAATTGTGAATTCTGACATCAATTGATGGCTTTATATGTTCTAGCTTCCCACTCAGGGGTTTTATTTCTTCCGTGCGGTTGTTATCAGCTGAAAATTTTTTGAAAGAGTGTATTTCTGCAAATTCTGAAGAGTGATTTTTTGGAACAATGTTATTCATGATAAATTCCTTAAGTGGGGGATGGCGGAAAGTCCCAGGAATGGGCAACTTAGGTTAAAATGTAGCAACATTTTAACGGTAATACGAATTAGGAAATATAAAAAAGATAAAATTCATGCAAGGTAACAAATATTAGCAGGCGCGAATAGGAAAGCCCCGTACATATGACACTCAAATTTTTATATATTTGAATCTTTTTCCTAGTATAATTTTAATTGCCATGTTTTACAATCTAGACTTCAGGATTTTTAAGGAGGTGTGTAATATAAAAATGATGGGAAGGGAAGATAGAAATATGTAATTTTCTGCCTAAGCCACAGTTTTTTCACAATTTTACGCGATACTACAAGGAGGAATATATGGAATTGAATTCAGGATCTTTTGATCCTCTTTTTCTCATTCATATGCGAATCGATAAGATCAAAGATAGAAATGGCACGTTAAACATGTATAATGACAGGAATCAACTTGTTTCTACTTTAGCCATAAAAAAGATAAGATATTTATCAGAAGACATGGATAAAAAAATGAAAATACATAGTGGTGTAGTGCGCTTTAATATTGTACATAAAGGCGATGTGTTTCGAG
>JACCVN010000414.1 GCA_013698165.1 Parachlamydiaceae bacterium
CACTGTTGCAAAAAAAGTTGCCTAAACTTGCTGAGGTAGCGCTCAAATCTAAGGCGAGTGGCCGTATACCTATCAAAGGATTGTTTTTTGCTATGGAAGTCCATCGACTAAATATCTTCG
Organism: Parachlamydiaceae bacterium; assembly: GCA_013698165.1. Classification (GTDB taxonomy): domain Bacteria; phylum Chlamydiota; class Chlamydiia; order Chlamydiales; family Parachlamydiaceae; genus JACCVN01. The sequence continues at coordinate 121 of JACCVN010000414.1, forward strand.
ATACGGAATCTTCTGGCACAATCGATTTAGATGTTGTTCAGAAAACCGTCAAAGAGATCCATCGCTTGCTCGTGAATCAAAAAGATTTATCGCAATACAGTGAAAACGAAAAGTTTGATGTCTTGTCCGATTTTATGCAGTATTATGACCTGCAAAGTGTGCCAGCTCTAAAATCCTCTATACAACGCAGAATTGTAAAAATTTCAGACCCTAATTGCCTGGCAAGCGTTCGGCAGGAATTAATTAAACTTATTTGTGGATTGATAGCATCTGAAAAAGCCTGGAATGAGCGTTACTTTATCATTGAAGCAATATCAAAGCTTGATCAAATAAGGGCCTATGATGAATTTGAGAAGATGCTTGTGTTGTTCCTGCATAGTCATTCGTTAAGCACAAAACAAGAACGGCTCGATTTTTATATTGATCTGTTGAAAGTAAACGAGCCTCTACATCAACTGAAAGTAAGTGTGCCTTTACATCAGGCTAGGGTATTCGAGCTGCTCATAGTTCTTCTGAGTGATAGTGACCAAGATGGATATGCCGCAGCGTATTATATTGATTGCACGCAGCATTTACTTCGTATCAACTTACAGAAAGGTCTCTCAAAATCGACCACTAGCTTGATAACAAAAAGCTATCTAAAGCAATTAGAAAATAGAAAGCTCTGGAACGAGATCTTGAGCATTTACACTGCTCATCCCTGTATCTTCCAAGGCTGGACATCATTTAGTGCGACGATTTATATCAAAGCATTTTCAAATTCCCTATTGAACGTAGGGTGCCCTTTGAATGAACTACAAATGAGAGCGAAGCAACTTTTAAAAGATCTACCAGTAAATTTAAAGCTTTCTACGGAGTCGATTTCAGTAGAAAGATTATTATCCGAACATTTTCAACTCGCTTGTATGCAAAACAATAATTTTGTTGAGGCATTTCAATGGTCTGAAAAGCTGACATATTCAGGCAAACCTAATGAGCAGGAATTAGAACTTTTTGAAAAGCTGGCGGAAAATGGAAACTTATTGGAATTAAAAAGCTTGATGAGCAGTCTTTTTCTCAGAGAAGGCAATCCTGACACTTGGTTAAAGTTATTTTATATTCTCATAAAAACCTGTCAGATTACTCCTTGTGTTGAACTTTTTGAAAGTCATAAGTGCCTCCCAGGTACAAAAGAGATTTTTTTTAGAGACGAGTGGTTTGCTAAAATCCCCGAAATGTTGGTCCAATGTCGTAAATTAGTAATCGATCTCGGCAGTAATCCCCAGTCTCAAGGGTTTTTTGAGATTACTCATCAGTTACTTTCATGGTGTAATCCTGAAAGCAAATTCTGGCTGGAATATATCAAAGATATCGTACCAATTGCTCCCATAAGTGTTGTGGAAAAGGTTTTAGATTTGCTCGCCAATCAAAATGAAAAACTGCTTGATATTTCCCATCACGATCAAGTGCTTTGTTGGAAATTAGTACTTGAGAAACTCGAAAAGTTTGGATCCATGCGGTTTCTGCATCCAATGAATTGGTGGCCAAGTGTTTGGAAAAAATTTTCAATCGAGTCTAAAGTGTCGCAGACTCAATTGGTATATAGCTTGGTTAATGGTTCTGCAAGGGCTATCTCCATCAAACCTTTGAATCTGGAGAGTTTATCATTGAATGAGCAAGAATTGTCAAATGAGGTTGCTAATGGCTTGAAAGAGGTGTTTAAAATCCTGGAACCTGATGATGTCATTGCATTCCTGCACTTAAAAGAAAAGATCGCCAGTGTATCCCTTGCATTTAATTTTTCCAAGATCTGCTGGTTTTCAGAAATATCAGAACGTAAATCCCTTGCCCTTTCAAGACTTCTAGAAACATGTGCGCTGTTCGAAGATGATGCTCATGACGAACAATGCGCCGCCCTATTGTTTAACACATTTATGCAGACGCTGCATAAATGCAAAAATCCCGATGACATCGTTATGATTATTGTATTGATAAATAG
>JACCVN010000429.1 GCA_013698165.1 Parachlamydiaceae bacterium
TGTGGCTTTCGTTCACTGCTTAAAAGCTACAGCTCATGATGATGCGCTTGATGTTCTGGATATGCTATTGCGAGACCTCTTTAGTAGAGCCCTCAAAGAGGATAAAAAGAAGAGACTTAGAACCTTAAAGGACTTGGATCAAGCATCAACACTTTTAGCGAAGGCTTGCCAGATTTTTATAGATCCATCATTGTCTGACGCAGAATCACGACAAAAATTGTTCACAAAAATCTCTCGAGAGAGTCTTTTAAAAGCAATGAAGGAAGTCGAAGAACTTGTCCGTCCACCAGATGATGTCTTTTATCAAGAATTGATTGCTCGATACCGTCATATTCGACGGTTTCTAATGCCACTTTTAAAAGGATTAAATTTCGATTCAAATACTGTAGGCAAGCCAGTCGTCGCAGCTTTGAATTGGATGCTTGACTATGAACTTCAGAAGAAGCCTCTTTTCAAGGCTCCTAAAGAGGTCGTCCATAAGCCTTGGCAACGTTACGTTTTTCCTGAAAACGGTGAATTTGATTATCGTGCCTATACTTTCTGCGTTTTGAATGAGTTGCATATAGCCCTTCGAAGGCGGGACGTATTCATTACTCAAAGCTGGCGGTATTCTGATCCTCGTGCAGGATTACTCTCCAATGCAGAATGGGAATCCACAAAGCCGATCATTTGTCGTACGTTGATCTCTCAAACAATCCCCAGCGTTAAGCCAGCCATAGGTGATATCCTTCGCCGTTTCTAATTCATCATCGCTAAGGTTGTCTTTCTCATTTTTCGCAAAACCGGTTATAAAATCCGAATTCTTCAGCTGACCGCTGTTTCAATAGTAAAATCAAAATCTCTTGATTTAGAGTTTAATACAAAAACCCACTTGTTTGAATTGGGTGTTTCTGTTAAATTTAATACAGGAGATAAACCTATGAAAAAACTCACCCGTCTAAGTATTATTCGTCCGCTTCTTGCCCAACCTTCATTCACTGCAGATGAGGTTAAACAATTTGGGGTTTCTGCTGCTCATCTTGGCTACTATATTAAGAAAGGTCTAATTAAACGACTAGGCCGAGGCATTTACCAAAGTACAGACTATCAAGGATCTCCTGAAAATTTTCGCTGGGAGGACCTTATAGAGGCTGTAAATTCTGTACCCAATGGGGTTATTTGCCTTATATCTGCACTAGCTATTCACGATATAACTGAGGAAATCCCGCGAGAGCATTGGATTGCTGTACCACATACTACTTCCATTTGCAGAGGCACTAAAGTGAGAATTGTGAGATTCCGCAATATGGAGCTTGGAAAAATAGAAGTTGACCTAGGAGGTATTCGCATTCCTATATTTGATCGCGAACGAACCATCATCGACTCATTTAGGCTACTGAGCCGAGAAACAGCCATCAAAGCTCTAAAAATGGCGCTATCCCAAAAAGGGACAGTGCGATTGAATCTTAAAAAACTGCAGTCATACTCAAAAAAACTTAGATTTAACATTACCCCCTACCTTATCACGGCGACAACATGAATGAACAAGGACTAAAAGATCGTCTTCAAGCTATTTCCAAAGAAAGAGGTATCAACTTCAATGAATGCTGGAAGAAGCTACTTCTTGAAAGGTTTTTATCTCGACTATCTCGATCGACATACACTCAACAATTCATTTTTAAAGGAGGTTTCCTACTAGCCTACATAATGGAAATTGGACGAGAGACAACTGATCTCGATTTTTTACTCACAAGCATAAATGCCAGTGAAGATGAGATAAAGGAAGCTATAGAAGAAATTATCGCGATAGAAACTGAAGACGGATTTACATTTAGTTATGAAGGAATAGATCTTTTAGAACAGCCACATATGGACTATCCAGGATATCGCGTCGGTTTGAAAGCAACATTTGGCCGCATGAGGGACAAAATTCAGATCGATGTAGGCATAGGAGACGTTGTCACGCCAACCACACGTGAATTGCACTTCTTTCAGTACAGGGGTAAGCCCATGTTTGAAGGTGAGATTTCCTTGCTTGCTTATCCTCCTGAAACTATTTTTGCAGAAAAGCTCGAGACAGTCCTTTCTAAGGGAGCTACTAATAGCCGTATGAAGGATTACCATGACCTACTTCTACTCGCACGCGAACCACATATGATTAACCTCAAAAAGTTGCAAGTGTCGCTAAAGAGTACATTTAGCAATCGAGGTACGACTCTAGAGCTTATTGATTTTAAAACAGATGAGCTCAAGTCAATGCAAAAACTCTGGGTCTCACACATCAAAAATTTAGGCCAGGCAGCTCAGAAATTGAAGCTTCCAGATAACATTCAAGATGTCATTATAGAACTCAATAAGATCATAAAGAATGTAGAAACAGGATAAAGC
>JACCVN010000435.1 GCA_013698165.1 Parachlamydiaceae bacterium
GAGTCTAAAAATATCTGGTTAAATAATTCATTTTGGCTCATTAGAAGTGGTATAAGCACTAGATGGAGTCATCATTATGCGTACGATTTGGACAGGGGCGATCAGCTTTGGGTTAGTGAATATTCCCATTCGCATGTATACCGCAACCAAAGACAAAGAGCTTTCCTTTGTATTGTTGCACAAAAAAGATCTTTCACAAATTCGCTTCGCCCGCATATGTAAAGCCGAAGAGAAAGAGGTCCCCTGGTCAGAAATTGTTAAGGGCTACGAGTACGATAAAGGCAATTACGTCGTCATGAACGATGAAGATTTTGCATCGGCAAATCTCAAAAAGTCTAAAACCATCGAGATTATCAATTTTATTAATGAAGATGAGATCGAAACTCTCTATTATGTAAAACCTTATTTTTTAGAGCCCGATAAAAATGCAGTTATGGCTTATAGCCTGCTGAGAGAGGCTTTAAAGAAATCTAAAAAAGTGGGTTTGGCAAAATTTGTCTTCAAAAATAAAGAACATCTTGCAGTGATCAAAGCGCATGGGAACATGATCATTCTTAATCAATTGAGATATGAGACAGAACTTGTGAAAGCTAGTGATTTAGATATTCCTAAGGCATTAGGGAAAACAGAAAGCAAAGAGTTAGAAATTGCTTTAAAGCTGATTGACCACATGACTGCACCTTTTACTCCTGAAAAGTATAAAGACACCTACACTGAAGACTTGAAAAATATTATAAAGCAAAAATCTAAGGGCAAAACCGTACATCCTAAAACTGATGAGCCAAAACCAACAAAAGTCCATGATATCATGTCATTGCTGAAAGCCAGTTTAGAAGAGAAGCCTACCCCAAAAAAGAAAAAGAGTGAGTCACCAAAACCGAAAGTGGTAAAGAAAGCCAGGGTGGCAAAGTAAAGAGAAGGTTTTTATGAGTCTGAAAGAATATCACTCAAAAAGAGATTTCAAAGAAACCGCTGAACCAAAAGGTCAGAAGTCAAAGACTTCAATTCCATCATTTAATTTTTGTGTGCAAAAGCATGCTGCCAGAAATTTGCATTATGATTTTCGGCTAGAATATCGCGGCGTTCTGTTAAGTTGGGCGGTCCCGAAAGGTCCTTCTATGAATCCCAAAGATAAACGGCTCGCTATCCATGTAGAAGATCACCCTCTGGAATATCAATATTTTGAAGGCACTATTCCAAAAGGTGAATATGGCGCAGGAACTGTTGAGATTTGGGATCATGGCACCTATACGGTTCCTGAGTCTAAACCCGGCAAAGATACGAATGAAAAGATGAGCCTGGGATTAGCCAAAGGTCATTTAGAGATCATTCTGGCAGGTAAAAAGCTGAAGGGCCACTTTGTCATACAGAAATTAAAAAAAGATGATCCAAGCGACAAGTCATGGTTATTAATAAAAATGGGTGATGAGTATGCGGTGGAAGATTCCGACACTGAAAATTCAAAATCGTTGACCCCGGTTTCAAAAAAAAAAACCCAAAAGATTCCCACATTTATTAGTCCTATGCTTGCAACACTAGTACCTGAAGCATTCAATGGCAATGAGTGGCTTTTTGAAATTAAGTGGGATGGCTACCGAGGGTTAGCGTGGCTTGACGCAGGAAAGGTCAAATTGATGTCTCGAAATGAACTCGATTTGTCCGCAAAATTTCCCTCTATCATTAAAGAACTAAAAAAAATGCCCGGGCAAGCGATCTTTGATGGCGAACTTGTGGTATTAGATTCCGAAGGAAAATCTCAATTTCAATTGATGCAAAATTATCAGAAAACCGGCAAAGGCGCGCTCTACTATTACGTCTTCGATCTTCTTTTCAAAGATGGAATGGATCTTCGCGACCTCCCTTTAATTGAAAGAAAAGAGATTTTAAAAAAAACTCTAAGTTCTGTACCCCTTGAATTTGTCCGCTATAGCGATCATGTCATGAAAAGTGGGAATGATTTTTTTAAGAAAGCTGTTCAAAAACATCTCGAAGGGGTTGTCGGTAAATCCATAAATAGCACTTATCAATCCCGCCGCAGTCGCGATTGGGTAAAAATCAAGTCCTCTTTAAGGCAGGAAGTTGTTATCGGCGGTTTTACAGATCCACGGGGATCCCGCAAAAAGTTTGGAGCTTTATTAGTGGGCATCTATGGTAAGGATAAAAAACTCCAGTACTCAGGGCATGTTGGAGGAGGATTTACGGAAACGCTTCTTCAAGATACGTATGATCAGCTTAAACCATTGATTCAAACAAAATCACCTTTTAATGTTGAGCCTAAACCAAATATGCCTGTGACGTGGGTAAAACCCTCATTGGTATGCGAAGTATCATTTGCTGAATGGACTCAGGATAACATCATGCGTCAACCTATCTTCCAAGGTCTTCGCATTGATAAATCCCCTAAAGCGGTATCGAAGGAGAGTCCTGAAGTTGTGCCTTCTGAAAGCTCTGTAAGGGCTGATTCAAAAAGAGCAAAGGGGAAAATGGATAATGAAAAGGACCTCGTTTTGTCGCATCAGGACAAAATCTACTGGCCCAAAGAGAAATATACGAAAGGGGACTTGCTCGAATATTATCGGGAAATCGCTCCCTTTATTCTTCCTTATTTGAAAGATAAGCCTCTTATGCTGCATCGTTTCCCAAACGGAATTAACGGAATGGATTTTTATCAAAAAGATATAAATTTTTCTTCACCGGAATGGATAAAGACCTATCCCATAAAGCATGAAGAGAAAACAGACACATATATTATTATCGACAGCTTAAAAAGCCTGCTCTTTGCAGTTAATCTTGGAAGCATTGAATTGCACCCCTTTATTTCAAATATAAAAAATCTGAACAATCCCGATTTTTGTGTAATTGATTTAGACCCTTTAGACATTTCATTTGATAAAGTTGTTGAAGCCGCTTTGGTCACCCACAAAATTTTAGACAATATTGGTGTCAAAAATTTTTGTAAAACTTCAGGGCTCACCGGATTGCAAATATTGATCCCCCTTAAAGGGAAGTACAGCTTCGAGCAATCGAAGCAATTTGCAGAAATCATCGTAAGCTATGTCCATCAAGAGCTTCCAGCATTTACGTCTATGGAAAGAAGCCCTGCAAAAAGAGCAAAAAAAATCTACTTAGACTTCTTGCAAAATCGCTTCGCCCAAACCATTGTCTCTCCCTACTCTGTTCGTCCTGCGTCTTTTGCGCCTGTTTCGACACCCTTACTTTGGGAGGAAGTGTCCAAAAAACTAAATCCTAAAGATTTTAATATCAAGACAGTCCCAGCCAGAGTTCATGACATGGGGGATCTTTTGAAGCCTATATTATCTGCCAGCACGAATATAGGCCAAGCTCTCACAAAATTAGAAAGGATTGGGGAGTCGTCACCAACAAAACTTGGCACTTGATCCTTTTTTCTGCTAAATCACTTCGATCAACTCTTGACTTTTTTCCGCCGCACTTCTACACTATTCTTTTAAACACAATGAGTCTTTCTCAAAAGTCTCACAACTATTTAGGAGAACGGAAATGCCTGACAATCAACCAAAAATTAAGCCTCTTGGAAATCGTGTGTTGGTCGAACGCTCTAAGCCCCAATCCTCTAAAGGCGGAATTCTTTTGCCTGATTCAGCTCAAGAAAAGCCAAAAGAAGGCGTCGTCATTGCTATTGGACCAGGTAAAATGAACGAGCAAGGTCAAATTGAAACGATGAATCTTAAAATTGGCGACAGAGTTCTTTTCAGCTCTTACTCCGGCACTGAAATCAAACAAAATGAAGAAGAGGGTAAATATCTCATCCTCTCAGAAGAAGACGTATTAGGCGTTCTGACTCACTAAAAATTATATTATCTTACTCCAGGAGTTGACAGATGGCAAAAATGCTACAATTTCATGAAGAAGCGCTTAAGTCGCTTTTAAAAGGCGTGCGCATGTTAGCTAAAGCAGTTAAAGTGACCCTAGGCCCTAAAGGCCGAAATGTCGTTATTAACAAAAGCTTCGGCTCTCCGCTCTCGACAAAAGACGGCGTTACTGTCGCTAAGGAAATTACCTTAAAAGATAAATTCGAAAATATGGGCGCCCAACTAGTTAAAGAAGTTGCATCAAAAACTTCCGATAAAGCTGGAGACGGTACAACCACAGCGATTGTTCTTGCAGAAGCTATTTTCACTGCTGGAGCTAAAAACGTGGCTGCAGGGTCAAATCCAATGCTTCTTAAAAAAGGTATCGATCGCGCAGTTGAAACGTTAATAAAAGCTTTAGATGCTATGGCACTGCCGATTAATAGTTCTAAAGAAGTGAAACAGATTGCGACAATCTCTGCTAACAATGATGCTGAAATTGGTCAGATTATTGCTGATGCTATGGAAAAAGTCGGTAAAGATGGAATTATCACTGTTGGTGATGCTAAAGGGATCGAGACTGAGCTCCAAGTGGTTGAAGGCATGCAGTTCGATAAAGGATATCTTTCACCATATTTCATCACAAATCCAGAAAACATGACTGTTGAGCTGCATAATGCGCAGATCTTAATCACGGATAAAAGACTTTCCACTGCAAAAGAAATCGTGCCCATCCTCGAAAAAGCTGTTGAAAAAGGTTCTGCTCCTTTACTGATCATTGCCGATGACATTGATGGCGAAGCCTTGGCGACTTTGGTCGTAAACAAGCTAAAAGGTGGACTTCAGGTTTGTGCAGTAAAAGCTCCAGGTTTTGGCGATCGACGTAAAGCAATGTTGCAAGACATTGCAACTCTAACGGGCGCAACTGTCATTACTGAAGAACTTGGCCTGCGTATTGAAGAAGTGGATATTAATGTTTTAGGTCATGCCAAAACGATAAAAATTTCGAAAGAAGAAACAACTATCGTCGATGGCGCCGGCAATGAGCCTGAAATTCAAGCCCGTGTCGCTCAGATTAAAGCTGAAATTGTACACACTTCTACTTCTAGCTACGATAAGGAAAAGCTGGAAGAGCGTCTAGCGAAATTGGTGGGCGGTGTTGCGATTATCAATGTCGGAGCAGCGACTGAAACGGAACTAAAAGAGAAAAAAGCCCGTGTCGAAGATGCCTTACATGCCACACGTGCGGCTGTTAGCGAAGGGATTGTTCCTGGCGGTGGCGTAGCTCTCTTGCGCGCTATCAAGAGTCTTGACCAGCTTAAATTGACCGGCGATGAAGCTATCGGTGTTGCTATTGTGCGCCAAGCGGCTTTTGCCCCTACGACAGAAATTGCTAATAACTGCGGAACTTCCGGCAATCTGATCGCCGAAAAGGTCTACGAAGCAACTGGCAACATTGGCTATAACGGTATAACCGGTGAACTCACCGATCTCGTTAAAGCCGGAGTTATTGACCCTGTGCTCGTCACAAAGAGCGCTTTGGTGCATGCGGCTTCTGTCAGCGGTCTTCTGCTAACAACTAAATGCATGATTACCGATAAACCAGCTCCAAAAGGCAGCCAACCAGCCGGTATGGGTGGAATGGGCGGCATGGGTGGTATGGGCGGCATGGGTGGCATGGGCGGAATGGGCGGAATGGGCATGATGTAAGCCTTTCCAAAATCTTGCCCGTTGTCAAAAACAACATCCTTTCTAAGGGAGAGATGTTGGTTTTTCGCGCACGGGAACTGGCAGAGGCGCAATTGAAACTAGTTTTTGCAGACATATAATCGCCATACTGAATCTGAGAACTTTAGTCTACGCCAAAGCCTCGTGGGTTGAGCTCATTTGAAAGGCCCTGTATTGTACAATACAAGGCCTTTTAAATGAGCTCAACCGCGACAGCTTTCGCGTTGCCCAAATTCTCAGATTCAGTTATGTCGAGTATATGTTTGCCTAAACCCGTGCCCAAACCTGTGTCCGTGCCCGAATATTAATCATTTTCAACGAGAAAACTATGCCTACATATGGATATCATTGTATCCAGTGTAAACATTCACTGGATGCCTTTCAAAAGATGACGGATAAGCTACTGTTAATATGTCCTCAATGTGGACATGAAACTCTGCGCCGCGGCCCAGGGGGTGGTATAGGAGTTTCTTTTACCGGCAAAAGCTTTTCGGCCTCAACAAGGCATATTGAAACCGAGCCATCAGGAACTAAGCCTCCAGGCTGCTGCCCTTGCAAAAAATCTGAAGATTCTTGTTCTGACAAATAAATTTCTGTTACTCAGTAAATGTAATTTTGCACGGGGAGTATAAATGGTTAAGTCAGAAAAACTTCGAATTGGCGTTTTGATGGGTGGCATCTCTGCAGAGCGGGAGGTTTCATTTAATTCCGGCAGGACTGTCTTCGACCATCTCGATACCACTCATTATGATGTTGTTCCCCTTTTTCAAACTGATGATGGGCTTATCTACAAGCTACCGTGGCATTTCTTGCATCGCGGTAAGAGCACTGACTTTAGTCACCGCCTCCCGCACGAATCCCAACAAATCCCTTGGGATGCCTTAAAAGGAACTGTCGATTTCATTTATTCTACTCTTCATGGTTTTCGTAGTGAAGATGGTGTGCTTCAAGGGGCTCTTGAGCTTCTTGGTATTCCTTACTTAGGTTCCAAAATTCTTGGCAGCGCTGTGGGAATGGATAAAGCCTTTGCTAAAAAAGTCTTTTCCCAGCATGGGATCAAAACTCCTAAAGGCGTTGTACTTACTCGTCAACAGATTGCCTCTCGGTCGATCCCTTCGATTGTTGCCGAGCTTGAAGAGGCTGGCATTGCCCTTCCTTACATTGTCAAACCTGTAAATGAAGGTTCTAGTTTAGGTGTATCGTGTGTGGAAACTATCGAACAGCTCGTTCCGGCCCTTTCTAAAGCTCTTGTCAGCAATTCGGCATCAGCCTCAGTATTGATTGAAGAGAAAATCATAGGCATGGAATTTGTCGCTACATTAATCCAAAAAAATGATCTTTCGTGGGCTGTCCTGCCTATCACCGAAATTGTTCCTGAAGAAGGAACTCGTTTTTTTGACTACGAACAAAAATATATGCCTGGAAGGGCAAAGAAAATTACACCTGCACGCTGTTCAGAAGCTGATCTGGAAATCATTAATGCAAATTGCAGCTTAGCAACACAAGCTCTGAATTTTTCTACGATATCTCGAGTTGACGGTTTTTTAACTGCCCAAGGTGAAGTGGTGATCATTGATACGCAGCCATTTCCAAACATGGCCCCTACGTCCTTTGTTTTCCAACAGGCGGCCCTCTCAGGGATGACCCACACTCAACTTATTAATTACCTTATCGATCATGAACTTAAAAGATCGGGCTACGATTTGACCACCCACTTTGATGAGGGCCTTCTGATGGATAAAAGTACTGAAAAAAAGATGCGCCTTGCTGTTATCCTTGGAGGTACTTCTAACGAAAGAGAAATATCCCTCGAGTCAGGAAGAAATATTTGTTACAAGCTGTCGCCTCGTAAGTATGAGGTGACCCCGCTATTTCTATGGGAAGAATCCAAACTTTATGAGTTGACCCCGGAATTACTGATTCAAAATAAGACTGAAACGATTGCTGAAGGGTTGACACCTTCAATGGTTGTATTATGGTCGACTCTGCCTTCTAGATTTGACTTCATTTTTATTGGTCTTCATGGTGGTAAAGGCGAGAATGGTTCGGTCCAAGGGATGCTGGAAATGCTTAACATGCCCTATAATGGCTCGGGAGTCCTTAGCAGTTCTCTTTGTATGAATAAATTTAAAACAAACGAATTTCTGGCTGCCCAAGGATTTGACGTGCCGGCCTCTGCACTTGTATCCCGTTCAGAATGGCAATCGTATAACAAGAAAGAAGAGAAATTATTGCGATGTTCCTCTATCTCCTCAGAGCTTGGTTTCCCACTGATTCTTAAGCCTCACGATGATGGATGCAGTGTCATGGTGAAAAAGATCAAAAATCCTACAGAGCTTCTTCAAGAGCTAGAACATTTTTTTAGTGGCCCAAAAGATATTTCTATGTTAGAGGCTTTTGTGCCCGGCATCGAGTTGACCTGTGGTGTCATCGGTAATGAGTCGCCACAAGCATTGCCACCATCTATGGTGGTGACTAAGGCCGATATCCTTTCTATCGAAGAAAAATTCTTACCTGGTGAAGGGGAAAATCAAACTCCTGCCCTGATCCCTGCTTCTGCCCTGAAATTAACTCAAGAAACTGTTGAGAAAGCTTTTCAAGCTCTCGGTTGTAAAGGCTACGCACGCATAGACTGTTTCTATCAGAACAAAGAACATAGCCCCACAGGAAATGAACGAATTGTTATCCTCGAAGTTAACACCTTGCCGGGAATGACGCCTGCCACCTGTATTTTTCATCAGGCTGCAGAAATTGGACTTCGCCCCATGGAGTTCATCGACAGAATTGTCTCCCTGGGCCTAGAAAATCACGCTTCAGTACCCTCAGAGTTAATTCACTAACGCTTTTACCCAATTGATTTCATCGGCATTGATTTTATGCCCCATGCCTGGGTAGACCTTGAATGTGACGTTCGCTCCAAGCCTTTTTAACAGATCTCTCGACGCTTCCGCTCTTGACAATGGGACGTGTGGGTCTTGATCACTTGTGCCGATGAAAATTTTTGTGCCGGCGAAATCGCCCTTATACTTTGATTCGTTGAGCGTTTCACCTATTAACCCACCGGTAAATGCGATCACACCACCATATTTTGCTGGAAATCTTGCAGTAGTTTCTAGGGCCAGACAAGCCCCCTGAGAAAATCCTAAAATATAGATCTGTTCTGTGGGAATGTTAATAGAAATATCATCAATCAATTTTTTTACATTTTCAACGGCTGAGGATAACCACGGTTCGTTCTTGCTTTCTTCTACCATAAAGCTATAAGGATACCAGCTATTGTTCGTGGCTCCGGGAGCCGCCAGAAAGAAAGTCTCATCACAAAATTCTTGCGCCAACTTTAAAATGTCCTGAGCGCTGCCTCCACGAC
>JACCVN010000446.1 GCA_013698165.1 Parachlamydiaceae bacterium
AACATAACCTTTCTATTTTTCCAATATTAACTATCAATTTCTATCATTAAAGATCTCGCAGAAAATCATTCACGGCAACTTCTTCAAAAAGTTCTTATAACAAACCTGGGGGCGTTATAAGGAAGCCTCGATAGGGGCAAACTATGGGTGGTAAATATTTGAATATAAGTCCCGAAGGGGCGGCTTGTGAAGATACGAGGAAGTACAAAGCACGAAAGATCATTTCTATTTTGGGCAAGGGGATCATTTTCATGTTGCGCTTGCACTATACTTTATTATGAATGTACTTTATTATGTATTGACAATATCAAAGGAGAGGTTTATAATAAAATACATATTAATTGTTTTTCTAAAAAAGGAGATGTTGATGCAAGTTAGTTCAAAATTCAGTTCAGCTTCAGTAGTGCCTTATTTCTATAACGTTAAAGAAAATGAATCGTATTATTTAGTCGGCAAAGAAAGTATGCACGGTCGATGGGGCGATTTTGGAGGTAAAAAAGAAAATGAAGATACACGTCCATCAACAACTGCAATGAGAGAATTTACAGAAGAAACAATTGGAGCATTCCCTTTGGTACGAGAAAATATCTCTTTAAATCTAAAGGGTACTATAAAAATTCAAGTTGATATGCACGTCCTTTATGTGACTACTTTATCTGTTGGAAAAACTCATCCTCAGAACCCGAAAGAACAACTTAATTTTAAACAAGCCTGTAATGTACGTCAATTGCATAGCCAAAATCTCAAACAACAGGGATTAAAAAATTGTCAAAAAGAAAAAACTGAACTAGCATGGATAAAGGGTTCAGAGCTCCTAAGTAATTTAAATACTCCTTCAAATGGCAAAGCATGGACAAATAATTTTTCTCTCTATGAAGCCCCTGAACAAACTGCTCCAAAAATTCTCGGCCAACCAATACGTGGTTGTATGGGTGATGCATTCTGTAAAATTAAGGATTCTTCTACAGACTTTGATTTACAAATTCAAACAGGATTTTTAAATCTCCATGGAAGTCAAATAAAAATCTGATTTAAAATCACTTCTCGCAGGCAATCTGTAGCGAGAAGTAGTCACAAAACCATCCCCACCCCTATCATTTTTTGCTTTTGCTTCTTAGAGCCAAAACAGCAATTCCACCTTGACAGGTACTGGTACACTTTTGATAAACCAAAGCTAGGAATTGGACCTAAGCCTTCAAAAAGAAAAGGAAACCAACTATTGTAGCTCCGAGCAGCTCTCCTTATATTGCAAAAACTTTACTTGAAAACGTTAAGCATTTTAATTGTGATCATGTAAAACGCCTTTACATAAGCCATTCATTCATGAAAACAGTAAGTGTTATTTATACAATAATCTTATTGCCAATAAAACAACACTAGTTTATAATAGTGTCATACACACACTAATGTGTAGTTTTTAAATATAAAATTTATTAATCTAACGAAATAGAGGTAAAATGAAAAAGTTTTTTTCTTTAATGTTAATTCTTACATTTGCACATTTAGCTGCAGATGAGCAAAATTATCAGTGGGGTCATGTTGACCAACACTACTTTCAAGGCTCGCCAACAAAAATTGTTCAATTCACAACTTTAGATAATGCATTTGCAATTGCTGATAATGATCCAAATATTACACATTTTTTCTATGTGCATGATGACATTACGATCGTTACGTGGGAAGGGCCTTATGCGGATAATGATTATGAAGATTATCCCACAGGATATGCTCAATTTTACTCAGGTCGACATTTTACCCCGGCATATGAAAACAAAAGGGGGAATGTAACCGCATACTACAAAATTAAGCCCCCTTATGAGCCTATCTATGAGTATGAAAAGATGGATAACTATGTTTATTGGCGCGATTTCGCTGAGGGATCGGATTTCAAAGAGCCTTTTTTAGCTGAATACAATTTGGATGAACAAGATGCTTTAAAAATAGCCGATGAAAACCCCGAGATCACCTTCTTTCAATATTTCACAGAGAACTACTCCTTTCAGTCCTATGACAATAATAATAATTTAATTTGGGAACATAAATACGAAGGGGATGTCTTTTTTTATAGTGGTAGTTATGGTGCCTTGCGTTGGGCAATTGGAGCTAAGATCTATTTGAAACGCTGAACATAGCAATAATCACATCATGCTGCTCCTCCATCGAAGGTTCAAGCTCGGCTGCAATCGATCACTTCATGCCTCTGAAAGAAGGCTCCCGCTTCCTCGTTGAAATTCAAATTGCCATTGAATTGCCTATCCTTTAGCCTGAAGATCAAAATTTGAGAGTAAAAATAAAGTAAAAATAATAATAAAATTTTTCAATGCGTCGGTTATTATATATAAATGTAAGCAGGCTTAGATTTTGTATATTATGAAGATGAACTAGAATCAACTCTAATAATTGGATTCTAATTGTACAGAATTTATTAGAAAAGTTTTGTCAATTTTTATTCATGACCTTATACGTGGCCTTGAAAGCAACCACTGAGGCGCAGCTCTTGTGAGGCCATCCAAGCTGCGTCGAAGGTCTAATGGCATTAAACTAATTATGTTAAAAAAGGTTTTTTAATTCATTCAGATTCCTTCTTCATCGAGCACGCAAGGAAGTTCAAGTGTTAAGCACATCTTTTTGAAAGCCTCCAAATACAACTGGAAATCGGGATTGACATTTTGATTCAACTGCCAATATCTCCTCTGTTCCTTCAATGTTTCCCAAAGGGTCTTGAGGAATATCTCTCTTAAATTGGAATTTGACTCTAGTTCCTGTGCGATCGTGATCGCTTCAAGAATCCCGTAACCCTGAGTGACTAATTTGTTTAATAGAAGTAATACATTCCATTTTACAAAAAATTTGGAATCATGGCTTAGTTCCTGTGCACCAGCTATAGCCTCAGTAATGCCATGACCTCTGTCAACTAAACGATGAAATAACTCTAAGGCAGCATGAAGTACATTCCTATCGGAATCAGTACTGCGCTCCTGGGCAACAGCTATAGCCTCAGTAATCCCATGCCCTTTTTCAACTAAACGATGAAATAACTCTAAGGCAGCATGACGTATATACCTATCGGAGTCAGTACTGCGCTCCTGGGCAACAGCTATAGCCTCAGTAATGCCATGACATTTGTCAACTAAACGT
>JACCVN010000479.1 GCA_013698165.1 Parachlamydiaceae bacterium
TCGTTTAACCGCGGGACTTTGGCGCGTTTAAATCGGCAAATTTAGCTTTGACAGTGTACTAGCTACGGGTATGCAAAGAATGTCCTCATAACCCAGAAAAGGGTTCTTCTCTTTTAACTATTCTCAGGTTTAATAAGATTTGGGTAATCATAAGGCTTACACGTGCGGCTACACGCTCCCACTCAATTAATTCTCTGTTCCCTTGAATATTACTACCACAGAGGACGCAGAGAACCAGAGAGGCCTTTTACAAATGCACCCTTCAAAGGGCATCCTTGAGCTCCCTCTGTGTTCTCTTTGGCCTCTGTGGAAGTAACGTTTTTTCAGCCGGCAAGAGAATAGATGACAAGTAAAGAATTAATTCATGCAACCCTTTCTTAGATATAAATCCTAAAGTTGAGTCTTTGCGATCCCTTGCTTCAAAACTCCTGCTACTTCATCAAGCATTCACTTTAAAGGCTTGGACGATAGGCTTAGGTAGTTGAAAAACGACATCTTCTGTTGTGAAGACAACATCTTCAACATCTGAAACACCCAGTTCAACAAGCTTTTGTATGCATTTTTGAACGATATGTTCGGGTGTTGATGCCCCTGCAGTCAATCCAATAGTTTTTACGCCAATAAACCATTTAGGATCTATTTCCGTCTCATCATTAATCAAGTAAGAAGCAATCCCTCTTTTGGAAGCAACCTCATGCAGACGATTAGAATTTGAACTTTGGCGATCACCGACGACCAGCACAAGGTCCGTTTCACCTGTAATCTCGCGCAGTGCCATTTGACGATTGGTTGTGGCATAACAGATAGAGGAACTTGGCAAGGTGATGATGCTTGGATATTTATTGATTAAAGCTTCAGTAATTTCCTTAACGTCATCAAGGCTGAGTGTTGTTTGGGTAATATAAAATAATTTTTCATCTTTATCAAAAGTCAGCTTAGCAACATCTTCAACAGATTCGACGATTGTTGTGACCTCTGGGGCTTCCCCGGCAGTGCCAATGATCTCTACATGATTATGGTGGCCAATAAGAATAATTTGATAGCCTTGGTTAGCAAATCTTTTTACTGCTGAATGAACACGGGTGACAAGGCCGCAAGTTGCATCTATTTCAATTAATTGTCTATCGCGCGCCTCCTCTCTTACGGCAGGAGAAACGCCATGTGCCGAGTAAATTAAGCGGGCTCCTACGGGAACGTCTTTGATCTCTTCAATGAAGATAGCTCCTTTCGCTTTTAAGTCATCGACAACATGTTTGTTGTGAACAATTTCATGCTTTACGTAAATGGGCGCTCCCCAGATAGTCAATGCTTTTTCTACAGTCTCGATTGCGCGTTCAACGCCTGCACAAAAACCCCGCGGTTTAGAGAGCAACAGTTTCATAGCAGTTTTGTTTGTCATTGGCGTCTCCTTCTTATTACAATGTTGGTCAACAGTCTACCAAAAAAACCAGTTTATTGATAGAGTTCTTCCCCCTCAATTTTTGGCAGAAAAGAAAACAACTCCTTTATTATTTATACAATTGTCGATAAAATCAGCCTCTTTAACATTAGGATATATCTGAAGTTCGCATTCTGATGCCGAGCTGCGGGTCCGCTAGTGAACAAGCCTTTAACTTACAGGTAGCAAAGCATGACTCTTACAGAAACAGACATTTTGGACGAAAGTAAGTTGACTCCCATGATGGCGCAGTGGCATGCATGTAAAAAAGCCGCAGGAGATGCGATCCTTTTTTTTAGAATGGGTGATTTTTACGAAGCTTTCTATGAAGATGCTATAGCACTTGCTCGTGAAGTAGATTTGACCCTTACAAAAAGGCAAAATATACCCATGGCGGGCATTCCCTGGCATACAAGCGAGGCCTATATCGATAAGCTGATCGCCAAAGGCCTACGGGTGGCAATCGCCGAACAGACGGAGGATCCCAAATTCGCAAAAGGACTTGTAAAGAGGGAAGTTGTCAGAGTTGTCACCCCAGGTACGGTGATGAACTCATCGCTCCTTAACGACAAAAGCAATAATTTTTTTGCGAGTATTGTCAGCCTAAGCGGAACATTTGGTTTGGCATTTTTAGACTTAACAACCGGAGAATTCCGGTCCATAGAATTTACGCATGAGCACGAGCTTTTGAATGAAGTCTCCAAAATTGATCCTGCGGAACTTTTGATATCTAAACGCCTAAGTGAAAAGCATAAGATGCTGATCGAAGAACTTCAAAGAAGCAATCATTTTCTCATAAATATTGTTGATGACTGGCACTTTGAAGGGCAAAATTGCTACGATTTTTTAGTTTCTCACTTTAAAGTTCATAACCTTGATGGCTTTGGACTTAAAGGAATGAATGCAGCTACAAATTCAGCGGGTGCTTTACTCAAACATTTAAGAGAGATTCTCTGTTTAAATGTCGACCACATTGAGCAAATAAGCGCTTATTCGACATCGCAATACATGTCATTGGACCGAGCAGCTCAAAGGAATTTGGAACTGACAGAGTCTCTAAATGAAGGAAACAAGAAGAGCACTCTTTTAGGAGTGCTCGACGAAACACTGACACCTATGGGTGGCAGGCTCCTACGCCAATGGATTAAGCAACCTTTATTGTCATTAGAACAGATCTTTCAACGCCAAGATGGTGTAGCAGCATTTGTTGCCGCTACACAAAATCTTGCGGAATTAAGACAGCAGTTGGACGGCGTTCGCGATCTTGAACGGTTGACAATGCGTATAAGTTCCGGATGCTGCACGCCGCGGGATCTATTGGCACTTAAAATTTCGCTGGAGCCAATCCCTCAGCTTAAAATACTTCTACAACAGTTACAAAACCAAAGCCATCTCATCTTCGAAAAAGAGCAGTCTTTGAATCCCCTTTCAGACGTCACTCAGCTGATCTCCAGGGCTTTAGTAGATGAACCCCCTTTACGCATAAATGAGGGAGGAATTTTTCGTGCGGGTTATCATGCCGAACTTGATGAACTTCGCAATATCAGTCACGACAGCAAATCTTGGATTGCTCAGTACCAAACTCAACTGCGTGAAAGTAGCGGCATAAAAACACTTAAAATCGGATTTACAAAGATTTTTGGCTATTACATTGAAGTTAGTAAAGGCCAGGCAGAAAGGACTCCAGACACTTTCTTGCGGCGCCAGACGCTCGTGAATGCCCAAAGGTATATCACCCCCGAGCTTAAAGACTATGAGAGTAAAGTGTTAAACGCTGAAGAGCGCATGGCTGCTATGGAGAGTGAACTCTTTGTCCAACTGCGCGTTTATATCGCTGGTTTTTCAAAACAAATATTAGCGATCGCTCAGGCATTGGCTGTTATTGATTGTTTACAATCCCTTGGTTTTGTTG
>JACCVN010000485.1 GCA_013698165.1 Parachlamydiaceae bacterium
GTTTCATATTCGGCATATTTTTAAAAAACTGTTTTGCTTGCTTGAAAGACTTTGCCAGTTTATTCACATCTTCCACAGTTGTCCCGCTGCCTTTGGCAATTCTTTTGCGGCGCGAAACAGATAATTCTTCATCGCCACTGCGTTCATCTTTTGTCATCGATTGGATGAGCGCTTCGATTTTGAAAAATTCCTTTTCGTCGATATTCAAATCTTTTAGGGCGCCCATTCCTGGGAGCATTCCCAATAGGCCTTTGAGGGAGCCCATTTTTTTGACCATTTGAATCTGAGAGAGATAGTCATTATAAGAAAATGTTGCTGAGCGCAACTTTTGCTCTAATTTTTTCGCTTCATCTTCATCAAGATGTTCTTGGGCCTTTTTCACTAAATTAATCGTATCGCCCATGCCCAAAATACGATCGGCCATCGAGGTCGGATTAAATAGCTGTATGTCATCAACTTTTTCGCCAATCCCTTCAAATTTCAGAGGCTTGCCGGTCACTTCACGAATTGAAATGGCAGCACCCGCGCGGGCATTACCATCAAGCATCGTCAAGATCGAGCCTGTAATTGGCACGCGCTTATTAAATTCTGCCGCAACAGTAACGGCATCTTGTCCCGTTGTGGCATTTGCCACAAAGAGGATCTCGTCAGGATTGACAGCTCGCTTAATGTTTTCCAGCTGAAGCATCAGTTCTTCATCGATATGCAAACGACCGGCAGTATCGATTATCAGAAGATCATGTTTCTCAGCTTTAGCTTTTTCCAGTGCTTTTTTAGCGACTTTTATGGGATCGGTTTCACCTGGGATAGAGAAAACAGGCACGCCGATCTGCTCGCCGAGTAAAGTTAGCTGGTGCACAGCTGCGGGCCTTTGAAGATCACAGGCGGCAAGTAGTGGGTGCTTGACCAGGTTATTCTTTTTCAAGTAGCGAGCTATCTTCGCACAGTGCGTTGTTTTACCGGACCCTTGCAAGCCGCACATCATAATCACGGTTGGCGAATTCTTCAGATCAATTGCGCCTTCCGTACTGCCCATCAGGGCCACAAGCTCATCATGAACAATTTTAATGAACTGCTGGCCTGGGGAGACCGATTTAATAACAACATCACCGAGGGCTTTTTCTTTAATGCTCTTGACAAGTTGTTTTGCGACGCCATAACTGACATCAGCTTCAAGCAATGCAAGGCGCACTTCGCTGACAGCTTCGGAAATATTCGCTTCCGTCAGTTTTTTTTGTCCCACCAGCTTGGAGACCATTCCACGCATCTTATCAGTCAGAATTCCGAGCATTGTGCCTTAAAGAAAAAGTAATTGTTTAGCGACCAAGTAGCCTTTCTGAAAAGACTATATTCACTAGAAGGGAAAGCATACTAAGAAAATCATTCATTTTCAAGTAAAAAAAAGCGGTCATGACCGGACCAATCCTGCAAAAGCTGCGATTGGGGAAATTCGGCCCCCTTAAAAAGGTCTTTTACGGCCTGTCCCTGTAGATATCCGATCTCAAGCCAGACCTTCCCTTTGGGATGCAAGTAATTATTCAACTCCAACGCCAAACGCTTATAAAAGGAGAGGCCGCAATCTTCTGCAACCAAAGCTACTTTCGGCTCAAAATTGCGCACTTCGATGTCGAGCGTAGGGAACTCATCTTCAGACACGTATGGAGGATTACACACAACATAGTCCCCTCGTTCACCCGCAAAAGGTTGCAGAAGATCACCATGACGCAGAGAAACATCCACTTCATTTTGAGCTGCATTGCGTGTGGCAATAACTAACGCCTCCGGGGATAAATCGGACAACACGACAGTTAGCTCAGGAAAACGTTTTTTTAATGAGATCCCTATGCATCCTGACCCGCAGCAAATATCCCATAAAACTTTACCCTGTAAAGGCTCCCCTTCCAACTTCCTGGCGATCTTATCAACGAGGATCTCAGTTTCTTGCCTGGGAATAAGCACATCTTTGGTGACAAGGAACTTACAATCGAAAAAATTCACTACACCGGAAATATATTGATACGGTTCACCTTTGGAGCGGCGCAATAAATTAGTTCTAAAAGCACCAAGCTCAGTTTCTTGCAGTGGGCGATCAAATTGAACATACAGGTCGAGAGGTTTTACATCCAAAACATGACTGAAAAGATCAAGCGCGTCACGTCTAGGGTTCTTGATCCCTTTTGATGCCAAAAACTCTACCGCCAGATTAAGAACTTCTAAAACGGTTTTCATGAGGCGCCCTCAATTTTCTGCTGGCGGAAATGGCTCACAAGAGCGGTAGAAACAGTATTGAGATCGCCATTGACAATTCGATCAAGGTTATAAAGCGTCAAATTGATGCGATGATCAGTGAGTCTATTCTGCGGGAAGTTGTAAGTACGTATGCGCTCTGAACGGTCTCCGGAGCCCACTTGTTCAGCACGATTGCTAGACATGGCAGCATGCTGCTTTTGAACTTCAAGCTCAGCAAGCTTTGCCCTGAGCAGGCGCATTGCTTTGTCTTTGTTTTTATGTTGACTTCGTTCATCTTGACAACCCACGACTACACCTGAAGGAATATGTGTAATGCGGACTGCGCTGTCGGTTGTATTCACATGCTGGCCACCGGCGCCTGAAGAGCGAAAAGTATCAATGCGCAGATCTCTTTCATCGACTTCAATTTCAGTGGCTTCATCAGGCTCCAACAATACAGCTATAGTGATCGCAGAAGTATGGACACGCCCTTGGGCCTCTGTTGCTGGCACACGCTGAACGCGATGTGTACCGCTTTCATATTGCAGGAAACGATAGACCTGAGGACCGGAAAGAACCATAATGTATTCTTTAAAACCGCCAAAGTCTGAAGGAGTGCTTGACAAGCTCTCATACTTCCAGCCCATCTGATCAGCAAACAGCTTGTACATGCGCACACAGTCTCCAACAAAAAGAGCAGCTTCCTCGCCGCCGGTTCCCGCCCGCAACTCCAAAATCGTATTGCGGTTATCGTTTGGATCCGGTGGAACAAGTAAGGTTTCTAAACGGGATTGTATCTGAATAATTCTTTGATCGATCTGCGCGTTATCTTCTCTGAGGACTTCAATGAATTCAGGATCTGACTCTGCACGCTGCATCGCTTCATTATCTTTGAGCTGCTGCTCAAGAGAATGCTTTTCATCCCAAAGGGCTTTTAACTCAGAGAGATACGCGTGCTCTTGGGCAAGCTCTTTGTATTTGCGTTGGTTTTCAAATGCGGAGGAATGACCAAGTTTTGCTTCAACTTCTGAAAGACGGCTTAGAATTTTGTGGACAGCTTTTTCCATAATCACGCTGGATGATAGTAAGGTTGGATCAATCGGTTAGCCACAAAGAGCAAAGAGTAAAGTACAAATTCACCTAAAATAAAGACGGACGAAAATAAGGACAAACTTAACATCGTTTGCCCTTATTGTACGAAACTTTTACTTAGTTTTTGGAGCGTAGCGCTTCTTAAATTTGTCAACACGGCCTTCAGCATCGACGAGAGCTTTACTACCTGTAAAGAAAGGATGTGAATAAGAAGAAACTGAAAGACGGCAAACCGGGTATTCGACACCTTCAAAAGTTTCTACTTCTTTTGTCACAAGTGCAGAACCACAGACAAATCGGCGTCCTGTTGCAGAATCAACAAACAATACCTGCTGGTATTTAGGGTGAGTATTTTTTTTCATTTTGGGTAGAACTCCATATAATTTCCAAGGGATAAGGCCGACAAATAAGTGGCCAATTCATCACAGATTCTACCTACGAACAGATATAATCACAAGGGTAAAAAAATAGCTTTTATCAGGCCCGGAAAGTATGCAATAATAAGGTATTGCAGGAGTTAATTCAGACCACATTGAACTTGACTCCAGCAGCCTACATTGAAATAGAACACGAGAAACTAAAATGACATATACTTCTTCTAGCGGTTGGGGCCCAGGCGATACACCAAAAACAATTTACCGCTTGGTTGCTGCAACATCGATAATCAGCATTTTTTGTGCTTTGTTCGGTGCATTCTTCAGTTATTTTGGAATAAAAACTCCCCAAGAATTCCTAAGCCTTTCCTGGAACGGTCTTTCCAACTGGCACATTTGGCAGCCAATCTCCTACTTATTTTTACAACCCGGTGGAAATTCTGGCATTACATTCGGCTTTCTCATCTCCTTATTTTTCAATATGTATATCTTATGGATCATGGGATCATCAACATTAAATAGAGTGGGCA
This sequence comes from Parachlamydiaceae bacterium, assembly GCA_013698165.1. Taxonomy (GTDB): domain Bacteria; phylum Chlamydiota; class Chlamydiia; order Chlamydiales; family Parachlamydiaceae; genus JACCVN01. The sequence continues at coordinate 4,226 of JACCVN010000485.1, forward strand.
AAGAACCATTTTTGCGCTTTTATTTTATCTGCGGAGCCCTCACAGGTCTAGCGACTTTACTATTTATGCCCCTTATCGGGCAATACGCACTCCTTGCTGGCACAGGCCCAGTCATTCTTGCTATATTGATGGTTTGGACAATGCTCCATCCGGACAGCCAAATACTGTTGTTCTTTTTCATTCCTGTCCAGGCGAAGCACCTACTTCCAGCTCTTCTAGTGTTGCTATTGCTCATCAATCTTTCTCAGCTCAATTTTATCGAGCTCATCTTCAACTTTTTTGGTCTATTTTTCGGATATTTATATGCGACACTGGTTTGGGGATTAGAATCCCCATATGCATTTACAAAATATCCCGACAAATGGCTTACGGATATTGGTGTAAAAATTTCTAACATGTCTTCATGGTTTGGCAAAGGAAGACCACTCCCCGACAAGAAGGCGGAAATTATCGACTTCCACACGGGAAAAGCTGTGATGGATGATGACCTTTTCATGGATGCAATCTTAGAAAAAATCTCTAAATTCGGCGAAAAATCTTTGACTTGGAGTGAGCGCAACCGCATGAAACAGATTTCTAAAAACAAATCCCGCAAACAATAAATATCACCTTGCTAAATCGTATAATTTGTGTAGCTCAGATTCAAAAATTACAAATAGTTAACAGTTTAAAAATTTGTTTTGTATACTAGTGAACACAGGCTCTAATTTCGGGTTTAAAACTAAGTAATATGTATGTCTTAGATTTCCATTGCAATCATGAAAAAAAATTTTATTACCCACAGAGAAATAGGGAGAGGATTAAGTCTTCATTCGACGAATACACCTTACGGGGTTTGAAGTCCAACGGAACGAAAACGTAAGCTAAGAGAATTTTACCGTTCAGGTGGCATCTAAGGTTGAAATGCGTATGGTTTTAGCGAATTCGAAGTCCACGGAACGAAAATGTACGCTAGAGAGAAATATGTTATAGAATGAAGCACAAGTCAAAATCAATGAATTGCGCCAATCATAGACTCCCCTATCATGGCTTGCTCAATACCATTTGCCTCTTTATAATCTTCAGTGGTAAATCCAAAGGGAAAAGCATCTTTCGTAAGCATTTCTTCAAATGAATCAAAAAATCTAATTGGTCCACACCCATTTTTAGAAATATATTCGCCATTTTCTAAATGCGTGTAAAAATGAACGCCTCCCCAAAAACCCAATTCCTCGCGCGCCCACGGAGCGACCGGCTGCCAAATTTTATAACAGGTATATGGCTTATGATGTTTTTTCAAGTCCACTTTATGAATATTAGGAGTTTCAATTTTTTCAAATCTACCAATCTTCCCTGTCATCAGGTAATGAGCTAAGCCCTCACAATCAAAATACACATGCCTTGTAGAGGAGGCTTTCGGCCATGGATGCGGTTGATTATATCTTGTTTCAAATAACAGTCTTAATTGAATTGTAGTACTGCTTTCTATCTTTAGTTCTTGCTCAGGAAGAGAACTCTCTTGCGAAGTAAGATGCTTGGTAGCAACCTCCTTAACGCGTTCTTCACTTTTGACTTGGTCAAATGAACTTATTTTTGTTGTCACGGGTGATAAGAGATCATCAGAGGGAATTATTGGTATATTTATACGGGTTAATTCGGCGTTACTACACACAAACATGACAGCTCCTTTCTAATAACATATTATACATATTATACTAAATATTATAATTTAAATAAAGTTTTTTTTGTGTTGTCCGCCCAATTTAAAAATTTCCTATATTTGCCCAAGATAAAAATTTCCGGTTTCTGACATAGACAATCTTAATTAGGAGGTTGTCAAAATGGAGGAAATTTTAGAAATGTCACGAAAGGAATTAGAACGAATAA
>JACCVN010000496.1 GCA_013698165.1 Parachlamydiaceae bacterium
ACGAATACTATGATAAAAAAGACGTCCTATGCCTGCAATAGTGGCGCGGGGATAGATTTTCTCTTTAATGATTGGATAAGTTTTGCGCGCAAAGGCTCTGGCATAGCAATCGGCAGCTTTTAGTTCTTCTTCGCTGATAGGGTTAGGGCTTAATTCATCATCATCTTTATCTTGGATGACGTCGATGATATGCGATTTAAAGGCTACAGAACCCATTTGTTCGCCCATATATACCGTAAAGTCGTGGTTTTCATTGACGACCGTAATTTGCATACTGCCTGTGCCGATATCCCAGACGATGAGCTCATTGGGGTCAAAATTCCCTGTTGCCACAGCGCTATTAAATGCAATTTCACCCTCTTCGCGTTGGGAAATAATTTGAATGTGGATATTTGTTGATTGAAGAACCTTTTTTACAAAGTCATTAGCATTATTGGCCTTACGGAAAGCGGATGTGGCGACGGCTGTAATTTTTTGAACTTGGTATTGAAGAGCAATCTTTTTTATTTTTTCAAAAGTTTCTATCCCTAATATTTTCGTTTCTTCATCAAAAGTTCCATCAAAAGATTTATCGAGTGAGGCTTGATAGGGGACAGGAAAGGATTGCTCAAACAGCATATCGATGATCTGATTGTTATCAGTATCTACATCAGCTATGGCCACCTTTGTGCCTCCTGAGCCAATGTCCAGCACTGCCCGACGTTCAATTTCACTCTGCAAGTTGGCTGCAAAGCAAAGAATGGGGATAATTAGGTAAAGATAAATTTTATACATTTTGTACTCATATTTTTATTTTAGGCTGCTGCTCGACTCTAAAGTCGAGGCTAAGTCTCGCAGCAATAGTACCTGTCAAGATAGAATTTTCGATTATTTCTAGCGTGAAAGTCCCCGTGGTTTGTCGATCGTAAAAGGGGTTGTATTAGTAAATACAGCCCCTTTTACGATCGGTAAACCACGGGGCTTTGACGCAGAAAAAATCGAAAATACTACCTTGACAGCGTACTAGAGGATTATAAGAAAGCACCTAACTATTTATCAGTTCTACCTATCTAGGCAGCTTCTTTAAGTAGTTCTACGGGTTTTTGTTCTTGAGGTTTTCCAGGGATCTGGCTTCCGACAGTGATATGGAAATCATGACCTTTTAATTTTGGACTGAGTCCGTAACTTTCTCGTAGTCTTTCTAACTCAGGTGCTTCTACAGCGATCAGCCAAAGTTTTTTCATCTTTTGGTTGTTATTGAGTTTCACCGTGCGTAGTTCTTTGACGGTAAAATTGAATTCTTGGCCAAGCTCTTTGATCTCCCAGATCTCATTGATGATTTGCTCATTTTCATACATCACGCTAATATGAGCTCCGATCCCTTTTTTGCTTGTATAGTGGTTAGGCGGGACTAGTTTGCCGGCAGCCTCTATTAAAGGCAGTGCATATTTGATATAATCGTTGGAAACGTCAACATAGAGATACCCATTATCTTTTTGCTTTAAAATTCCTTTCTGTTCAAATTGTAGAACCTGTTCAATGACTTGGGGTTGATCTTCGACACAATAGTCGATAGCAGCGGAAATAGGATGGGGAAATGTTGCAATAAGAACTGCAGTAAGGGCGAATTGTTGGATAAACTTCTTTAACACGGAGACTCCTACTTGTTAATTTATGGGCTTATCCTTTTAAATTGTAAAACCAATTAGAGTAAAAAGCAAGAAAAATCGTTTCTAAACGTTATTAAAGTTATGTCTTTATAACTATTTTTTTTAGGGGCTAAAAGTGCAACATCCCAAAATTGTTTGGCTTAGAAATGACTTAAGGCTCACTGATCACCCGGCCTTACATGCTGCTTCATCCACAGGGCAACCTCTTATTGTACTTTATGTTCTCGATGATCATGCTCCCGGTAAATGGAAAATGGGGGGAGCATCCCGCTGGTGGCTGCACCACAGCTTAAAGTCCTTGAGAGATGACTTACATTCTCTAGGCGGCAAGCTAATATTGAGAAGAGGAGATACCCTAAAGATAATTCCTGAAATGGCTGTAGAGTTAAAATCACAAGGTATTTACTGGAACCGTGGTTATGAACCCTACGCACGGCGGCAAGAAGAGCAGATTTCAAAGGCGTTAGAACAGCAAAGCATAGATGTCAGTACTTATAATGGGAATCTGCTTTTTGAGCCTTGGGAGATATCCAATAAGCAGGGGAGCTACTATAAAGTCTTTACGCAGTATTGGAAGTGTTGCAAAAAAATGAATGAAGCTTCAGAACCGCTTTCAAAACCGTCTAAGATCGAATTTTATAAAGGAAAGGTTATTTCTGAAGATCTGAAGGATTGGAATTTACTTCCGGAAAAACCCAACTGGGCAAAAGGGTTTGAGGAGCTGTGGCAACCAGGTGAAAAACATGCCATTAAAAACCTGGACAGGTTTATGGAATATGCAATTGCCGACTATGACATTAAAAGAGATTTTCCCTCCGAAGTCGGGACCTCACAGCTTTCTCCACATCTGCATTTTGGGGAAATCAGCCCAAAAATGATTTGGAAGGCTCTTGAAAGCATGAATTTATCACATAAAAGTGCTGCAGCACAAGCTTCAATAGAGCGCTACTTGACCGAAATCGGTTGGCGAGATTTTTCGTATTATTTGCTATATCACTTTCCCAAACTTCCTGATGAACCCTTTAATTCTCGGTTTGCAGAGTTCCCTTGGCATGAAAATGCAGAACATTTGCATGCCTGGCAGAAAGGTCTGACCGGTTATCCCATTGTGGATGCAGGCATGCGGCAACTTTGGCATACAGGTTGGATGCATAATAGAGTGAGAATGATTGTGGCTTCATTTTTAACAAAGGATTTGCTTATTCCTTGGCAAAAAGGGGCAAGTTGGTTTTGGGATACTTTAGTGGATGCCGATCTAGCAAACAATTCAGCAAGTTGGCAGTGGGTGGCAGGTTGTGGTGCCGATGCAGCCCCCTATTTTCGAATTTTTAATCCAGTACTCCAAAGTATAAAATTTGATCCTACAGGCGAATATATAAAAAAATGGGTCCCAGAACTTCAGCATATTCCCGCAAAGTCTATTCATAGTCCCTGGGAAATCCCCGAACTGCTGCTGCGGGCTTATGGGGTTGAGCTAGGAAAGACATATCCATATCCTATTGTCAACCATGCTAAAGCCAGGATTGATGCTTTAGAAGCTTTTAAAAATAAGTAAAATAGTTAAAAGCGAAGAATCCTTTCAGCCGTATGTAATGATACATCATGTTAAACTGTTATTTAATAGTAAATCTTGTTTTATTTTGCTAAAATATTGTCAATTAAAACGGGATTAATAATGTTCAGATTGGAATTTGCTTTTATTGCTATGGTCGCAGTGATTGTTGCCTCAAATGTTTTGGTCTTATTTCCAATCAATGACTGGTTAACTTGGGGGGCCTTCCCATATGCAGTCTCCTTTTTGATCACTGAATTGACAACCCGCTTTCATGGCGCGTCCAAGGCTAGAAGAGTTGTCTACATTGGCTTTGCTGTGGGGGTTGTTATCTCTGTAGTACTATCGACGCCCCGCATTGCATTGGCATCTGCATTTGCTTTTTTATTCTCCCAGCTGTTAGATATCGCTGCTTTTAGCAAATTAAGGCAAAGTTCAACTTGGTGGCTTGCACCTCTTGGTGCTTCGATGCTGGCTTCAGCGGTAGATTCAGCAATGTTTTGGAGCTTTGCATTTTATGGCGAAGAGCTTCCCTTTGTCACTTGGGCTATAGGGGATACCTGCGTAAAGTTTGCAGTAGATTTGGTAATGCTGTTACCTTTTAGAATGGCTGTGAAATCTACTCAACATATCTGAATCTGAGAGGGCACAGCCCAAATTTCTCAGATCACCTAAGTTGATTATTCGCACATACTTTGGATATTTGTCTAATAAATGGACAATAATAAGGTATAGCCTGTATTATTTGTTATTTAAAATATCAAAAACAAAGGTCTTGAAGATGAACATAGGTCCAATGGCAAACCTAAAAGAAGATAAAGACATCAAAATTTGGGAAAACATTATAAAGCAAAATAAAGGCTGGGAACCCTTTAAAGTAGAACAATGGAACTTTTTTTCTATTTCCAATAAAAATGCAACAGTAAGTCCAAGTGCAATTTCTGCACTAAAATA